>DYCH01000032.1:14553-21037 GCA_019418235.1 Sutterella sp. | reverse complement strand
GGCCTGAACCACGTAAATATCCACTTCTTGCCAGTTAAAGGTCGAAGGTGTGGTGCGCTTTAAGCTAGGGCGATTAATACCGTCACAGGCCCATAAAATGGCGGCTACTTCTTCTTCGGGAATCGTTTCACCGGAAAAGTCGCGTGTGGAGCGCCGCTTCATAAACGCGTTATCCAACGTCATCGAGAAATGAGCGCGGGGAGGCAATTCACGAATGACGGCGTCCTCTGGCAAACGCTCAAGCGATTCACTATCAATTTTGAAGCGATCAATCATGCGCTCCAACTCATCAATTTCGTATTTATCGATGAAGTCATCCCATTTTTCACGCGACTTCTCTTGAACGTCATCCCACTCGATGGCAAGCGCTTTTTGCTTGCGACGAAAGCGAGCAATCATTTTGAGTTGATTGCTTTTGAGCTCCTCTTTGAGTTGTTGCTTCTTTTCCGACAACTCTTCAGAGAGCTCCATGCGTTTGCCCTTAATTTCATCGGAGAGTTCAGAGAACTCTTCACTGATGCGGTTTTTCTGAGTTTTAACCTGTGTCTTTAATGATTCAAGCTTTGTGTTTAATTTTTTGCCAATCATATTTGTATTTCCTTTCCAGTGTCTTACCTATCATTGTGTCACGGAAGAACATCGGAAACATTTGGAAATCCGTAAAGGATGTAACAGATTATTCGCTTTTGGCCTTTTTACGTAATTCACGAGGGTGAGGCGGGGCCTTTTTCAAAGCTCGCAACAAATGTTCCGAGGTCAGAATCGGGTGATGAAGAAGCATGGGTGCGCCAGAGGTTTTCATGACAGCCTTAATATGTGCTTTCTCATCACTTTTGTGGCAACGAACGACGCATTTTGCGCATGTTGGTTTTTCTTCCCCATAAGGGCAACAGGCAAGGCGTGCCAAAGAGTAACGAAGGTGTTGACGACAGTCATCACACAAAGAATTCGTTTTATGGGTCTTTTGACAGTAGTACTCTGCCATGGCAATCAAGAGTTTTGCCTCTCTGCCCAAAAGTCCCTTTTCCAAACGCTCAACGTGCGGAATGGGGGGATCAAACGTGTCCCACATGTGAGTGTCCTTTCCTTATTTGCTTTCCAAATTTTTAACAGCATCCACAATCAACTGCCAAAAACGCTTGTGATCGAGTTTGGTGGCAACAAACGTGTGGCAATCTTCAGGGGCTTTTTTACGAAGATCCGTTACCGTCATACCGTTGGTATACATGCCTCTGTATTCAACGTGTACAGGGGCTTGACGAACTTCAATGCAGTCAGGGTCAATGACGTAGGCCACAGCGCAAGGGTCATGCACGGGCGGTTCATCAAAGCCTTTGCTCTTTTTGTACGTCATGGAAAATTGCGTGAGTACATCCGTTAAGAATTGACCAACCGGCGTTTTCATCTCTGCAATACGCGCTTTAACTTCGTCAGTTGCCAAGGCTTGATAGGTGAGATCTAACCCCACCATCACAATTTTCCATTTTTCTTCGAAAACGATGTGAGCGGCTTCTGGATCGTTTTCAATATTAAATTCAGCCATCGGGCGGATGTTACCGATGTGGTAACCGCCCCCCATCAAAACCACTTCTTTAACGCGTTCAACGATACGTGGCTCCATACGTGTTGCCAACGCAATGTTGGTTAATGGGCCAATGGGCACAAGTGTCACCGTCTTCTCTGGTTCACTCATGACAATGTCAATAATCATTTGAGCAGCATGACGGGGATCGACCTTAAAGTCAGCTTCCGGTAACGTCGTACCGTCAAGACCAGATTCTCCATGAATGTTGGCGGCAACAACGACTTGATCACGCAACAAAGGGCGAGAGGCACCCATGGCCACGGGAACATTTTCCATGTCGCAGAGCTTAGCGATGCGCAAGGCATTCTTCGTTACTTTTTCAATCGTTTGATTGCCGGCAACGGTTGTAATGGCCAAAACCTCGATATCGGGATTACCGGCTGCTAACAAAAGGGCCACGGCGTCATCGTAACCGGGATCGCAGTCAATGATGATTTTTTTCTTCGTCATGATGAAACCTTTACGTTAAAGAATTTCGAAATTGTTGGACTTCTTCCATCGTCGGAATCGATGCTACAGCTCCGGCGCGTGTAACGCTGATGGCAGCAGCCAATACCGCCGTGTCCAAGTACGCATGGAAAGCTTGAGCATCGTGCTCTTTAAACCAAGAGCAAATGGCATGCATAGCATAACCTACAAAGGTGTCACCCGCTCCCGTTGTGTCAACCGCTTTCACGCAATAACTATCAATGGCGTGTGGCGCTGCATTAGGCAAAGCATAAACAATACCCTTGGCACCCAAGGTCAAAATAATGACCGCATTGGGCAACTTCTCTTGTAAAGCTTTAAGGGCGCTTTGCGTGTCCAAAAGGTCTCGTCCCAACATACCTTGCGCTTCTGTTTGATTAAGAATGAGAACGTCAACGCACTCTAAGGGGTAGTTGCAAACATTAGCATCAAAAGGTGCCGGATTAAAAACGGTGAGGAGATTGCGATTTTTAGCCTCAATCAAAATGCGATCAATGTCATTGACTTCGTTTTGAAAAAGTACAAGGTCGTTGTCAGTCAAACTGTCTAACGCTTCGCAGACCAAGTCAGAGGAGACTTGGTGATTCGTGCCGGGGAAGTAGAGAATGGCGTTTTCTGCATCGGGCGTTACTTGAATGAAAGTGTGACCACTGGCAGAGGAAGGGTCAATGCGAACGTGATCAATGTTGACCTTTGAGTTTTTTAAAAAGTCGTAGAGAAACAGACCGTCAGCGCCTAAAACACCTGCGTGGGATACGTCAAGACCGCTTCTTGCGATAGCGACCGTTTGATTTAAACCTTTGCCGCCCATAAAGACCGAACGATGCGTGGCTTCTAATGTTTCACCACCCGTCACAAAGTGAGGCGTTTGGTAGACATAGTCAATGTTAATGGACCCAATATTGAGAATGCGCATTGAAAAAAACTCCACATAAGGATGCGGAAATTTTAACTGAAAAGGTTAAAGAAAAAGAGGCACATTTCGTATTGCGCCTCTTTCAAATGACTATCTTTCGAAACGAAGTTTTTCAGCCTCGTTGGGATTTCTTCCCATTAACCATAAGCCGGTCATCACGATTAACCAAGCACCTGTCATCCAACCGATGTAACCGGGCGCCATAGTAATGACGGGGGTATCTGCTGGCATCATGCCGACAACCGCATTGGGGATGCCCGCACCGACATAAGCCAAGAGATAAATCCCGGAAATAACCCCTGCACGTTCTTTTAACGTCGTGTCTTGCAGTAAAAGTTTAAGGGCACTCGTGCAACTGCCACCGTTACTGCCTCCGCAAATGGCGACCGTAATTAAGAAAAGCACCGGCATGTGATAGCCATAAGCGACAAAGGTAAGGCTGCCTGCAATGGCAAAGGTGGTGATGACCAAACGCAAGGCGTTAACTGCATAAAAGCGACCGATCACCAAGCCCGTTGCCGCATTGGGTACCATCAAAATGAGGTAGCAAAGGGCTGCAATCAATGTGCTTTGAACCCCAAAGGTTTCTGCTGAAATAATGGCAATAAAGCCTTGGAAAAAGCTCCCCATCCCCCATGTGCCGATATAAGCGGCACTTGCAATCACAAAGAGGCGCCAGAGACGACGAGGTACGGCAATCTTAGGAATCAACGTTGCAATTAAAGGCTCCATCCCAAATTGCACGGACTCGGTGCCCGTTGAGACCAAGATCAAAACGCAGGCAATAAGTCCCATAAAGAGCATGAAAAGGGAGGCCGGATCGAAGAGGTTATATTCAATGCAGACACCGGTTAAAAGGGTGCCTAAGCAAAGACCGACATTGGGGCCGGCGGCGGTTAGTGCCGTTCCCAACCAGCGCTTTTCTGGAGGTGCCGTGTCCACAACCCACGCCATGGCAGCGCTTGATGCCAATCCGCAAGACAGACCCTGCAAGAATCGACCGAGATTAAAGGCCCAGACATTGTCCATCACGACAAAGGTAAAGCTTGCGGTCATGGCCAACAAGAGCGTTGTGATCACAACGGGTTTACGACCGAAATAGTTGGAGAGTCGCGCAAAAAAGACAAGTGTCAAAATACAACCCAAAAAGTACGCAACGATGGAGTTAGCAACGTCAGCGTTACTCAATGCAAGCATTTCGCGATATACCGACATTAAAGGAATCGGGGCGGAACTTGCGGTAAAGCAGACAATCAAAGTCGATGCGGCACCGATAAAAGTGCGCATACGGTTGGGCAAATGGTCGGCAGTCAGTTTGTGGGGTGTTTGAGCGGCACTCATCTTTTTGACTAACAAAAAATCGAAGCGGAAATTTTAAGAGATTTTTTCGAAAAAAGAGTATTGTCAAAAGAGATTTCTTTGACACTTCCTATCGAAATTGAGGAGAAGCCAAATGCCTGATATTTTCGTAGAAAAGTATTTGCCTGACATGGTGACCATGCGTCGCAAATTGCATACCTATCCAGAAGAAGGATGGACCGAATTTGTCACAACCACACGCATCATTGAAGCGCTTCGAGCTATGGGGCTTGAGCCCAAATTCGGTAAAGACGTGATTGATGTCAATGCCGTGATGGGTCGTCGAGACGCCATTGTTGAAAAAGCATGGAAAGCGGCTCACGAGGTTAAAGACATTGATCAAGCCGTTTTAGAGTCGCTTGATCGCTACACGGGCGCAATGGTTGAAATCGATACAGGTCGCCCCGGGCCCTGCACCGCTTTGCGTTTTGACATTGACTGTGTGGTCAATACCGAAACCGATGATCCCAATCATGCTCCGAATGCTCAAGGTTTCGCCTCAACGCGTCCCGGTCTCATGCACTCTTGCGGCCACGATGCTCATACGGCTTTGGGTCTTGGTGTTGCTCGCTGGGTGGTGGATCACAAAGACGAATTAAAGGGACGCATTAAGATTGTGTTTCAACCGGCTGAAGAAGGAGTGCGCGGGGCAAGTCCTATGGCTCAGAAAGGCATTGTTGATGATGCAGACTATTTGGTGGGCTCTCACGTTGGGTGTGAATTTGGTCTGGGTGAAGTGGGCGTTTTAAAGCACGGCTATCTGGCAACGACCAAAATGGACATCACTTTTGAAGGGCGCAGTGCTCATGCGGGCAGTGATCCTGAAAAGGGTCGTAGTGCCTTGGTTGCGGCCGCTGCCACCGTGATGGCGATTCAAGGGATCAGTCGCCACTCGGGCGGTGACTCGCGTGTCGCCGTGGGGACGCTTCATGCCGGCGAAGGTCGAAATGTGGTGGCAGCAAAAGCTACGATGCAAGTCGAAGTTCGTGGGGCAACCACGGAAGTCAACCAATTCATGACCGATGAAGTCTATCGTATCGTACGTGGGATGAGCGAAGTCTACGGTGTGAAGGGCACAATCGAAAAGATGGGTGAAGCCAGTGTCTATGAGTGCGACGAGGAAGTTTGCACGATGTTGATGCAGGCCGCTCAAGAGATTCCTGAACTGACGAAGTCAGAACTATTTGAAACGTGTCGCGGTAGCGAAGACTGCAGTATGTTAGCCAACCGCGTCCGAGAAAAAGGCGGTAAGGCCGGCTACTTCTGTTGGGGGTGTGATCATCATGGGCATCACCGTCCGGACTTCGATGTGCAAGACACTGAGAGTTTAAAGGTGGGCTTTAAGATGACGGTGGGCTTTATTAAGAAAGCCAACGGTTAATAGCCAAGTCTTAGAAAAACAGAAATGCCTGAGGGAAGTTTTTCTCTCAGGCATTTTCCCTTGAAAAACGCCCCGAAGGGCGTTTTTGGCGTCAATCGAAGAATCGATTACTTAACGCGAGAGCGGTATTCACCCGTACGCGTATCGATTTCGATCTTGTCGTCCGTGTTCACGAAAGCCGGAACTTGCAATTCGTAACCCGTCGTCAAACGAGCCGGCTTCATAACCTTACCAGACGTGTCACCCTTCACGACGGATTCCGTGTATTCGACTTGGCGAACAACGATCGTCGGGAGTTCGATGGAGATAGCACGACCTTGGTAGAAGACCACTTCAGCGGGCATGCCGTCTTCGAGGTACTTCAAGGCGTCTTCCATGACATCGGCTTCAACTTCGTATTGGTTGTATTCTTCGTCCATCCAAACATAGTGCGGATCGGCGAAGTAGGAGTACGTCACTTCCTTGCGTTCGAGGATCAAGTCTTCAAACTTGTCGTCAGCGCGATAAACCGTTTCCGTGCCAGCACCCGTCAAGAGGTTCTTCAACTTCATCTTAACGACAGAGGCGTTACGACCGGACTTGGAGTATTCAGCCTTCAAAACGACCATCGGATCCTTACCGATCATCACAACGTTACCGGCGCGCAATTCTTGTGCGATTTTCATTTGTTCAATTTCCTTCGTTCTCAGTCTTAAGTTTTTACGAGTAGCGGGGGAGCGACCTCCGAAACTGCCACTTAAGCATGAATCGATATTTAAAAGTGTTATGGGTCAAT
>DYCH01000032.1:5240-14543 GCA_019418235.1 Sutterella sp. | reverse complement strand
GTTTAGGCATTTTTAGAAAATTTTTGACTACGCAAGGGTCAAAGTTGAGATTTTTTGAGCCAAAGAGCCATTGCTCTTTAAGGTTTCTGACCAGCGTTTGGCGGCCAATGACCAAGCGTCATGCTTTTCAATCAATTCGTTCAAAAGTTCGGCATGGACACAGCCTTGGTTGTAGGCTCGTTGAAAGTCCTTCCAAGTATTAAAGAGTTCTTCATTATTAAAAGCATCACGCTCACGATTGACCAATGCGTCTAATTTAATAAGATGCGTGTCTTCTTCTTGAGCGTAGATTTGCCAAATGGTGGGGACGCCTGCAATCATGGCGCGCGCAGCACTGTCTTCGCCACGAATAAAGGCAATGTCACTTGCCCAAAGCAGCTCGTCGAAATGCTCCTGATCCACAAACGGCAGGTTAACGACTTCAATATGAGGACAGACGAGTTGATCAAGAGCCTCGCGCAACATTTCAGAAGCCTTGGTGGGCGTTAAAAGTAACTGAAGAGGAACATTAACTTGAGAGAGCGCATTCGCCAGTTCTTTTAAAGGCGCATAGGGATAACCGAAAAAGAACACTTTTAAAGGATCGGATTTCGGATGTTGTGTTTCAAAAGCTTGGTGACGTTCTTCATACGTGGTTTCAATCGTTAAAGAACCAGACTTCGGTGTCACACCCGGAAAATAAAAGAGTTTCTTTAAACCCAATGATGGGTGGACGCTTGGCATCATGTGACACTCTTCAATCCAATCCTCGGCACTAAAGTAATCAACGTTGATCCAAACGGGGGCTTTTCCCATTTGGCTCATCTTAACCTCAAAGTCGTGCGGCAATTGGCAAGCAAAGCCTTCGATGACTGCGGGTGATGGCATTAAAGGCGTGGGGTTATCATCCCATTCTTTTTCCCATTGAACGACTTCAATGCCGAATGTTTCTTGATAGCGGGTTAATGCATCACTTTTGTCGAAACCCGCTAAAGGGGCGAGCGTTGTTTCATCGTCAATGATGAAACGGACGGAGTGGCCTAAGAACTTCAATTCTCGTGCCAGGCGCCAAAGAACGCCCGCATCACCGAAATTATCAATGACGCGACAGAAGATATCGATTTGAGGTCTTAAAGTGGAGTGTGCCATACTTCGAATGTTAGATTTTTGCTGATCGTATTATGCCTGTTGAAGCTACAAAGCACTTCGATGCCAAAGCCATTTTAAAGAATTTACCGTCTTTGCCCGGGGTGTACCGCTATTTTGATGAAGAAGGAAATTGCCTTTATGTGGGCAAGGCCCGTGATTTGAAGCGTCGTGTTTCAAGCTACTTTCAAAAAAATGATTTAAGTCCCCGTATTGCGATCATGGTTTCCCAGATTGCAAAGCTTGAAACGACAGTGACGCGATCAGAAGCTGAAGCGTTGTTACTTGAAAACAATCTTATTAAGACGCTTAATCCCAAATACAACATCTTATTTCGAGACGATAAGAGTTATCCGTATTTGAAAATTAGTTCCGAAGCGTTCCCTCGCGTGTCGTATTACCGAGGTGGTGTCGACAAAAAGAGTCACTTCTATGGGCCTTATCCTAATTCTCAGAGCGTTAAAGAAGCCATTCAGATTTTGCAAAAGGTCTTTCGTTTAAGAACGTGCGAACCGTCTGTATTTAATAATCGCTCTCGCGTTTGTCTTTTGGCACAAATTGGGCGTTGTTCAGGACCTTGTGTGGGTGCTATCAATCGAGAAAATTATGCGCAAGACGTTACACGAGCCGAGAAATTCTTAAATGGGGATAGCGCTGCCATTTTGAACGATATGCAGTCTCGCATGATGGCGCACTCTGATGCATTGGAATTTGAAAAGGCGGCGGTTGTTCGAGATCAAATCGCAGCGCTTTCCAACATTTTGCACCAGCAAAGTGTGGAGACAACGGGAGGCGATGTGGATTGCGACATCATTTCCATTACGTCCCAAGGCAATACCGTTTGTGTGAATTTGGCGATGGTGCGAGGTTCTCGTCATTTGGGCGATCGTGCCTATTTCCCGACTTTACCTAAAACAGGGGAGCCAGACTTTGTAGAAGTTTTTGAGGCGTTTGTCAGTCAACACTATGAGATGCTTCCGATTCCAACGTTGATCATCACGGATGTTGAAGGAGAAAAGACGGAGTTGGAGAGCTTTTTGTCGGAACTCTCCGAGCGTCGTATTGCGGTAGTGCATTCGCCAACGGGTGTCCGTCGTCAGTGGTTGGAGATGTGTCAAACCAATGCCAAGATCGCCTTGGCTCGTCACTTAGCACTTGAAGGCTCGCAATTGGCGCGCTTAAAAGAACTTTGTGAAGTTTTGGACATTACGCCTCCGAACGAAGATTGGATGAAGATTCGAATGGAGTGCTTTGACATTAGTCACACATCCGGTGAAGCCACGCAAGCTTCTTGCGTTGTCTATGAGGGAGCGGCGATGGCTCATAACCTCTACCGGCGTTTCAATATCACAGGGGTGGAGCCAGGAGACGACTATGGGGCGATGCGTCAAGCGGTTGAGCGTCGTTACTTACCTGTTTCAAGAGGTGAGGGGGAGTTACCGACCATTGTTTTAATTGACGGTGGTCGAGGACAAGTTGAGATGGCCCGACAAGTTTTCGAAGACTTAGGACTGGATACCTCTGTCATTGTGGGGGTTGCCAAGGGAGAAGGTCGCAAAGTGGGTCTAGAAACGTTGATCTTTGCTGATAGTCATCGAGAACCTTTGGTATTGGGGCGAGAATCGCAAGCCCTAATGCTCATTGCCGAGATTCGAGATGAAGCTCACCGCTTTGCTATTACCGGGATGCGGGCTAAACGCGCAAAAGTCAGAAATATGTCTCGTTTGGAAGATTTGGAAGGTATCGGTCCTAAACGTCGGCAAAAACTTTTAACACGTTTTGGCGGAATGCGTGGATTAAAAAACGCAAGCATTCAAGATATTGCTACAATCGAGGGTATATCCCAAACATTGGCTCAACGCATCTATACGCAATTGCACGGTGAGTCAGTTCACATTAAAGAATAGAAAGAACAACTAACATGAAACCTAAACGTTTATCTGTCAATGTGCCGATGATTCTGACGTGGGCACGTATTGCTTTGATTCCACTCATTATCGGTGTTTTCTATATTCCGGACTGGATTCTTTCTCCCTTCATGCAAAACGTTTGGGCCACGATTATTTTCGTTATCGCTGCTTTGACGGATGCTTTTGACGGTTACATTGCCCGTAAGTACAACATGGAAAGTGCCATCGGGGCTTTCTTGGATACCTCCGCTGACAAATTGATGGTCTGTGCCGCTTTGATTGTTTTGCTCGACTTTGGTCGCGTGGACATGATTGTGGCCTTAATCATTATTGGTCGTGAAATCACTGTGACGGCGCTTCGTGAATGGATGGCTAAGGTCGGTGCAGCCGCTCGAGTGAAGGTCAATTGGTTTGGGAAGATTAAGGCCATTGCTCAAATGGTTGCTATCCCTATGCTTCTTTTCTGGGAACCGTTCATGGGAGTCTCCATGGCATGGTTGGGCACAATCCTTATTTATGTCGCTGCGATTTTAACGATTTACTCTATGGTCGTTTACATGCGAGCTGCAGGTCCTTACTTAAATTCAGATCCGAAGTAAGACTAAAAATCATTTAATCAAAGGGGCACTCAAAAAATTGGGTGCTCTTTTTTTATCTAAATTACTTAGGTGAAATTCCCATCTTGAGTTTGTGCTTCTGGGGGGGGGGGCAAAATGATTCATTATTTGACTCAATTATTGAAAGCAAAGGGAGTGAATCATGAAAAAGCCCGTACTTGCGTACGCCATTCTTAGTTCGTTTGTTGCTTTGCCGATGGTGGCGGATGCTAATAATGTATTAGTGATTGATGAAAGTTGTACTACTGATAGAGTTAATTATCACAAGGTTTTAGAGAATACATCAGAAGTTTATGACTCTGCAAAGATTGATGTTCATCCGTATGTCGCTCAAAGTCAATTCACTGTGGATGTGTACAAAGGGGCAAGCCTAACAGTCAAAGGTGATACTAGTTTTTATTCATTTTCCGATGAAATCAAAAAAAGGTGGGATGAGGGAAATTACGCTTTTCGCACGTTAGAGAGCGCCACTTTAGAGTTGTCCGGTAATGTAAATGCTGTTATTGAGCAAAGTCCGAATATTGATTTAGAGACCATTGGCGTCAACATGCTTTATGCCTCAGGCTCTAACAGTAAAATGTTGATCGGTCAGGCTGGGACTCAAACAAAGCTTTGGGCTTTAGGAAGTCAACCAGACTTGATTTCTGCAAAAAAGGGTGCCTCAGTCGTCATTAATTCAACCAATAATCAGTTAGTTGGTTCTATTGATATGAGATCAGGTTGGGCTACAAAAGCATCATCAGTTGAAGTGACTTTGTCAGGAGAAAACTCTTATTGGTTTGGGGATGAATTAACTCGTGCTAATAGTGTTCGTAATTCTGGAGAGCTTGGACAGGATTGGCTAAAGAAAGCGGGAAATGAAGTTTATCGAGACGTTTTTGACATAACAGTAGAGAATGGTGCTACATACAGTTATTTCGGTTTACCCTCAGACAGAAATAATGAGTTTTATGCAATTCCTAAAAGACTTTCAGAAATTACTCTTCAAAACGGTGGAATTATTGATTTGTCCGAGGAAAATATTCGTCGAAAAATGATTGAAGTCGGACTGGATAAGATTTTGGATGAAGGGAAATATAACGTTGATCACAATTACATCCGCATTGGAGACCTCAAGGGGAATGGTGGGATTTTCCGTTTAGATTTAAATATTGACGACAAATCCAAGAGTGACATCGTCTATATTGAATCATCTTCTAAGCCTGGAGTTCACTACATTGAACCCTACAATATTGAAAATCTTGAGAAGATTACGCCTGACAATACGTTACGTTTTGCCACGGTTGCGAAAGATGCCAATGTGACGTTTGTCGATAAAGTGAACTTGTACGATCAAACGTTGTACGACTATGAACTTTACATTTCTTCAGAAGATTTTGATCCTAACGATCCTCGGAACAAGGACTACAACGATCGCATTGACAAAATTATTGCAAGTGACGGGACAACTCAGTTTGAGAAAGATCCAACATTCAATGAAGCAGATTTCGAAGGCGGTACGAACTGGATTATCGACCGTATTGTCAAGAAAGAATCTCGCACAGTTTTCTCTGCTTCTTTAGCTGGCGAATCCAGTTGGACTTTTGCGACTTATATGGATCGCTTATCTAAACGCGTGGGTGAGACGGCTTATCAAGATGGTCAGTCGGGTCTTTGGGCTCGTGGTCGTTACCAACGTACCGGTAACAGTGACTTTGATATGAAGTGGGGCGGTGTGCAAATCGGTATGGACTATCAACTTACTACTAACAATCGCATCGGTGTAGCCGTTGAGTATACAAATGGCAATGCGGATTTCCGTCCGGTTTGGGGTAAAAATGAACTGCACGGTTATGGTGCTATGGTTTACAACACTTGGTATACCGACAGTGGCTTTTATGCTGATTTGACGGCTCGCTACGGCAAATTTGAAAATGAAATTCAGGCCCGCACTGCACGTCACTCGATTGATGCTAGCTACCGCCAGAGCACGGCAGGTATGGGTTTAGAGGTTGGTCAAACATTTTCAATTGGTAACAAAGGTTACTTCATCGAACCTCAAGCACAAATTCAATGGACTCGTGTGGGGGGAGCTGATTGGGAGACGCCTTATGGTGTGAAGGTCAAGGTTAATGACGCAGCTTCTTACGTTGGTCGGTTAGGCGTTCAAATGGGCAAGGAATGGATCAATGCTAATCATCAACGTAATCGCATTTCAATTTGGGCGGATGCTTTAAATGATTTTAGCGATGGTCAAGATGCTCGACTCTCAAGTGGTGATAATGTCGTTATTAAGACGTGGGGCGATGAGCAAACTTGGTACGATGCTGGTATTAGTGCTCAAGTGGCTTTAACCAAAAAAGGCTACCTCCACATTGACTTTGAAAAGCAATTCGGAGGAGCCTTGCACAAGTCTTGGCAAGTTAATGGCAATGTTCGTTGGACTTTTGATTAATTTGTTTTGGAAAATGTAACGTATTGAAATAAATCGATAATGGGGGGCTACGAGCGTAAAATCATAGCACCCTCCTTCCTTTCGCCCAAATTTTCCCCAAGCGAGTTTTACAAAATTTGGAGTGTTTTCCGATAAAAATTGTTAAAACCCGATTTTAATAGTCCAACTTACTTAATTAACCTTTTGAGACAGAGGTCATTGTTTGTTACAATGAACCACTTTTTTTGATTTAGGTCTTTATTGGCTTTTTTTCATAGGGTTATCACAGATGGATCCGTTTAACGCCGGTTGGCTTTCCATTTTGCCGCCGATTATTGCCATTACCTTGGCATTATTGACGAAGGAAGTGATTTCTTCTCTTTTGATTGGTATCGTCTCCGGTACTTTAATTTATGCTGTCGGCATGAACCATCCCAATATTTTGATGGGTACGGTCGAAACGACGTTTAATCTTATGGCCACCAAAGTGGACTTCAACATCTTGGTTTTCTGCACGATGTTGGGTGCCTTGGTTTACACGATCAGCATGGCTGGTGGTAGTGTGGCTTACGGTAACTGGGCCACCAAGCGCATTAAGAATCGTCGTTCCAGCTTGTTGGCTACGGGCGGTTTGGGTGCCTTCATCTTCATTGATGACTACTTTAACTGCTTGACGGTGGGTACCGTGATGCGTCCTGTGACGGACCGCTACAATGTGGCTCGTGCCAAGTTGGCTTACATCATCGACTCCATGGCCGCACCGGTTTGTATTATTGCTCCGGTTTCTTCTTGGGCTGCAGCTGTGGGTTCGAGTTTGAAGTCTACGGGTGCTTTCGAAAGTGACTTCGTGGCTTTCGTCTCTACCATTCCGTACAACTTCTATGCTATCGGCTGTATCGCTATGGTGTTCATCCTCTGTTTGACGAATTTGGACTTCGGTCCCATGCGTAAAGCTGAAGAAAGCGCCATGAAGGGTGATTTGGGCGACTCTACGGCCAGCTCTCACTCTGTGAAGGCCAGTGAAAAGGGTACGATTTGGGACATGTTCGTGCCGATCGGTGCTTTGATCGTCTTTGCTGTTTTGGCTTTGATGTACAGTGGCGGTTACTGGGGTGAAGATCCTGCTTACCATTCCTTCGCTGCCTCTTTAGGTAACAGCTCTGCTTCGAGCGCTTTGGTTTGGGCCTCTTTCGGTGCCATGATCGTTGCCTTCTTGATGTTTGTGCCGCGTGGTGTTGTGAACTTCCGTGACTTCATGGACGGTTCCGTTGAAGGCATGAAGATGATGTTGCCTGCCAACATTATTTTGGTGCTCGCTTGGACGATTTCCGGCGTCTGCCGTGATCTCTTGCAAACGCCGATCTTCGTTCAAGCTTTGGTGACCAACGGTGGCTTCTCTGCCTTGTGGTTGCCGGCTGCTATCTTCGTGATTGGTGCTTTCTTGTCCTTCTCTACGGGTACGGCTTGGGGTACGTTCGGTATCTTGATTCCGATCGTTGTGCCGATCGCTCAAGCTTTGGATCCGAGCTTGGTCGTTGTGTCCTTGGCTGCTACGTTGGCCGGTTCCGTCTTCGGTGACCACTGCTCTCCGATTTCCGATACGACGATTCTGTCGTCGGCAGGGGCGGGGTGCTCGCACATCGAGCACGTTGCAACCCAAGCACCTTACGCTTTGGTGGTGGCCTTCGCTAGCTTCGTGGGTTACGTCGCTGCCGGTATTACGCATGGTAACTTGACGATCTCTTTGGCTGCTTGCTTAGGCTCCTTGGTTGCCATGATTGTTGGCTTACACTGGTTTAGTAACAAAAAAGAAGCTGCTGCTTAATCGTTAAGTCAAACGCAAAAAAAAGCTGTCGAATTCAACCTCGGCAGCTTTTTTTTAATTTTGTTGCTTTTAAATGGAAAAAAAATTTGCTTAAATGCCCGAAAAACCTTGAAAATCATTTGCCATAAAAGAAATGATTGCGGTAAAATAGCTCGAATTTTTCTTGAAGCCCTTCGGGGTTTCGTTTTTTTATTGCAGTGTTTACTGCTTTTACTTTTGACACAAGAGGTAAAACATGGTTGTTATTCGTCTCGCTCGCGGCGGTTCCAAGAAGCGTCCTTTCTACAATATCGTTGTTACGGACTCTCGTAACCCCCGTGACGGTCGTTTTATCGAACGTTTGGGCTACTACAACCCGATGGCTTCTGGCCAAGCTGTTAAGTTCCACATGGCTGAGGATCGTCTCACGCACTGGATCGGCGTTGGCGCACAAATGAGCGACACGGTTGCTCGTTTGGTTAAGCAAGCTAAGAAGGCTGCTGCCTAATTATTAGCAAACCTAGCGTTTGCTCGAAAAGGACAATTTTTCAGGTTCACGCTTTACATTGACAGTTGAGAGTACTCGTTTGAGTTACTAAACAATCGGAAATTGTGTCTACCGTTTGGACTCAGACCCCGACCTTTCACTGCAGTATCTACGATGTAAAGTGGTTTAGAATCAAGGAAATTGTCCTTTTTTGTATCCTCAAGATTTAAGAGTCGTTATGTCAAAAGAAATGGATTTAATTGAAGTCGGTCGTACGGCCGGTGCCTATGGTGTCCGCGGTTGGGTGCGTATTGTTCCGGGTAAGCGTGATGGTGACTTTTTGTTTGAAACGACCAACTGGTGGTTTTTGCCGTATCCGCGTGTAGCTGGTGTTGAACCTCGCCTTTTGACCGTGGCCGAAATGAAAGAACACGGTAAGGATTTGGTTGTTCGCATCAATGAAATTCCTACGCGCGAAGATGCCATGGCATTAAAGGGCAGTCTTTTGATTGACCGTAACGATTTGCCTGAATTGGAAGAAGGGGATTTCTACGATCACGACATTTTGGGCATGAAGGTGGTGAACCTCAAGGGCGAAACGTTAGGTGTCGTGGAAACGGTGACCGATAACGGTGCGCATGATCTTTTGGTCGTTAAGCCTGAGGGGGATGGAGCCTCTATTCTTATTCCCTTCGTTGAAGCCTATGTTGACGAAGTGGACTTAGAAGCCGGTATCGTCACGGTTGACTGGTCGCTGGACTGGCTTTAATCTGGCTCTAATGAAAAACTGCATGCCTTTTCGGGGTCATGCAGTTTTTTGATCATTGTGTTTTTTTCTTAAACTCACACAAATCCGAAATCGGGCAGTGGGGACAATCAGGGTTAATCGCTTTGCAGCAGTAGCGTCCGTGCAAAAGCAACCAATGGTGAGAGTCCTTGATAAAGTC
>DYCH01000032.1:0-5230 GCA_019418235.1 Sutterella sp. | reverse complement strand
GGCATAAACTTCAAGAGCTTTTGCTCTACTTCCTCAGGGGTCTTACCGGGAGCAAAACCCGTGCGGTTGCTGACTCGGAAGATATGGGTATCCACGGCAATCGTAGGAAGCCCGAAGGCCACATTTAAAACCACGTTGGCGGTCTTTCGGCCCACACCCGGTAAACTCTCCAAACCCTCACGATCGCAGGGGACTTCGCCGCCGAAGTCATCTAACAACTTTTGACTCAAAGCAATGACATTTTTTGCTTTATTACGATAAAGGCCAATCGTTTTGATGTAGGGGATTAAGCCTTCAACGCCAAGCGCCACCATGGCTTTTGGGGTATTGGCGACTGGGAAAAGTTTTTCAGTTGCAAGATTCACGCTTTTATCCGTGGCTTGCGCAGATAACGCCACGGCAACGACCAACTCATAAGGCGTTGTGTAATTGAGCTCACTTTTGGGCTCGGGGCGCTCTGCCGCGAGCCGCTTCATGATTTCGTAGCGTTTGTCTTTATTCATCGTTTTTGCGCGCGTTTAAGGATGTCTGCGATCAAATTCTTTTTCTTTTCTTGTGTGGTTTCAGCCGCCATGCGCTTATCGTGCGCTTCACGCTTAAGCTTTTCACGGTGCTGTTTAGCCTTATAACGGTCGCGAGCAGCGTGGGCACGCTCCGTCGTCCACTCAAAGGAGGCGGGCACCATTTCAACGCAGTCGACAGGGCAAGGGACGACACACAATGCGCACCCAGTGCACCAATCAGTAATCACGGCGTGCATGCGCTTAGGCGCACCAACAATGGCGTTGGTCGGGCAACCCGCAACACACTTTCGACACCCTATGCAAAGCTCCGGTTTGATGTGCGAGACTTCAAGCGGCACTTCATGACCGTATTCGGGATCGAGTTCAATGACATCTCGCCCTGTGACTTGAGCTAAAGCTTCAATTCCTTTCTTACCACCGGGAGCGCAACGATTAATCGGTGCTTCGTCCATGACAATTGCCCATGCGTAAGCACGGCAGCCGGCATAACCGCATTGACTGCATTGCGTTTGCGGAAGCACATCATCAATTTTGTCAATAAGAGAAGACATGAGTTGTTTTTACCAAAAATTTTCTGAAACCAAAGTACCGAGTGTTTCACCGCGAGGGGCCGTAAAACCTTTATCCTTCAAAACCTTTTTCATCGTTGTCACAAATTGCGGATTGCCGCAAAGCATGATGCGTTCTTTTTCAGGATTGAGAGCAACACCCAAGGCTTCTAACGTGCCTTTTTCAACAGCGGTGGGAATTCGTTCGGTGATATCTCCCATTTTATCGGCATTTGTCTCTTGTGTCGTTACGCGAATGAATCGGAAGTGATCCAATTGATCTTGACGCTGGGCCGCTTCCATGAATTTATCTGTCACCGTGAGGTCATCGGCTGTGCGTGCACAATGAATGACAGTGACACGATCAAAGCGCTTCCAAGCGTTAGCACGAATGACCGATAAAAAGCCAGAGATCCCGGTGCCCGTACCAAAACAAATGAGGTGACCACCGGCTTTTAATCGTTCAGGAAGCATGAATCCATAGGCTTGGTCATCGACCCAAACGGTGTCACCTTCTTTGAGGTCAAAAAGTCGACCGGAGAGCTCACCATTAATAACGCGAGCAATGTAAAACTCAAGCTTAGGGCTTTCCTTGCGACTCGCAATCGAGTAGGGACGAACTAAAAAATCTTCTTCCGTTTGGGGATTGTCTTTGAGTGCCAGACCGATTCGAATAAATTGACCGGATTCAAATGAAAAGTTGGCAGGCTTTTCAAGCGTTAAGTACAAAAGACGATCGTTGTGCTTTTCAACCGATAAAACAGAAACGGGACGAAAACTCATGGCGTTAATCCTCAACAAAACACGTTTGATTCTAACAAAAGGTATGGTTAAAAATAATGCCCTTTAGTCTATGACTAAGGGGCATTTAGAATTTAAACGTAAACGTTTGTCTTATTCGGTTTTTAAGTGTTGACGCTTATTCGGAACACCGTGCCACTTGTCAGCGTCGGCAGGACGCGGACGTTGGCGGGTAATCGAAGGCCACTTTTGGCAAAGTTCGGCATTCAAAGCGATAAATTCTTCTTGACCGGCAGGCACATCATCTTCGTGATAGATGGCTTCTTCGGGGCATTCGGGGACGCAAACGGCACAATCGATACACTCATCGGGGTCAATCACCAAGAAGTTGGGACCGACGCGGAAGCAGTCGACAGGACAAACCGCTACACAAGCCGTATCGGTGCAATTGATGCAGGATTCACAGACAACGTGTGCCATGATGTCACTCCATTAATAGAAAAATACAAGAAACTATTTAAGAAAGTTTGTCATTGTACTCCAAATTTCTTAGACTTCGAGGGATAGAGCATATCTGAAAGGACATAGTGCCGTGATCATTGAGTCATTATTGGACACCGACCTGTATAAGTTTACGATGATGCAGTGCGTACTGCACCAGTTTCCGGGCGCTGATGTCGAGTATCGCTTCCGCTGCCGCAATGCGGGTGTCAATTTAACTACTTACATGGATGAGATCAACGCACAAATTGATCATCTCTGTACCTTACGCTTCACTGACGACGAGTTGGATTATTTAGGGAACTTGCGTTTCATTAAGCATGACTTTGTCGATTTCTTGAGTCTTTTCCAATTAAAGCGAAAATACATCAAGGTTTTCTCTGACAATGGTGAACTCAATATCCATATCAAAGGACCTTGGCTTCATACGATTTTGTTTGAGATTCCAGTCTTAGCCATCGTCAACGAAACCTATTTCCGTCATGTAGCAGCGGGCATTGATAAGGCAGAAGGTCGACGTCGTCTTCAAGCAAAGATTGAAATGATTAAAAATGAGCCTGACACGGATCTTATTTCCTTGTCAGACTTCGGTACGCGTCGCCGTTTTTCCCGTGAGTGGCAAAAAGAAGTATTGGAAACGCTCAAGCGTGACTTGCCCGTTCAGTTTGCGGGCACGAGTAATGTGATGTATGCCAAAGAACTGGGACTTTTGCCCATCGGTACCATGGCGCACGAATACCTCCAAGCTTGCCAAGCTTTGGGGCCTCGCTTGCGTGACTCCCAAACCTACGCATTTGAAATGTGGGCCAAGGAGTACCGAGGTGATTTGGGGATTGCTTTAACGGACGTTTATGGGATCGAACCTTTCATCAAAGACTTCGATATGTACTTCTGTAAGCTCTTTGATGGTGTGCGTCAAGACTCAGGCGATCCCTTTGCTTGGGGCGAGCGCATGATTGAGCACTACCGTGCCAACCGTTGTGACCCCTCTACGAAGACTTTTATCTTTTCCGATAGTCTCACCTTCCCTCGCTTGTTAGAGCTCTTTAGGCGCTTTAAAAAACGCGTGCGTATCGGTTTTGGTGTCGGTACCAACTTAATGAACGATCTTGGCCCCGAACCTTTGAATATTGTTATCAAGATGGTTCGTGCCAACGGCCAACCCGTTGCCAAGATTTCCGATACACCGGGCAAGAGCCTTTGTGACGATGAAAGTTATCTCGCTTATCTCAAGCAAGTCTTTGGAATAAAAGACTAATTACGATTGTTTTGCTTAAGTCATCAATAGCCACCGTACTTTCGGTGGCTAATTTTTTGTTACCGTACCGAGAAATGTGTAAAAAAATAATCGCAAGGACGTGTAAACAACAGTAAAATGAACGGATAACTTTAACTTAAGTCAAAGGATAACTTCGATGAATTTTAAGTGTGTAGTGGCAGCGGCCTCTCTTTTAGGCCTTCCTGCCATCGCCAGTGCAGCGTCATTAAATGGCGCTGAGCTTTCAGTCCTTTGGGCAATTCCTTTCGCTGGGATTCTCTTGTCCATCGCCTTATTCCCGCTTTTTGCTCCCCATATTTGGCATCATCACTACGGTAAGATCGCTTTATTCTGGGCCGCTTTGTGTACGATTCCTTTGTATGCAATCTTTGGCGGAAGCGTCGCAACGGGCGCTGTTGCGCACGCCATGATTGGGGACTACATCCCGTTCATTATTTTCGTGGGTACGCTTTTCATTGTCGCGGGTGGCATTCATATCCGTTCTTCTTTTGTCGGTACGCCGGTACTTAACGCTTCCCTTCTTTTCATTGGTGCTTTATTGGCCAATATCATGGGGACGACCGGCGCGGCCATGCTCTTGATCCGTCCGTTGATCAAGGCCAATGAAAATCGTAAGTTCCGCATGCACACCTTTATTTTCTTCATCTTCTTGGTGGCCAATATCGGTGGTAGCTTGACGCCCTTGGGCGATCCTCCCTTGTTCTTGGGTTTCTTGCGTGGTGTGGACTTCTTCTGGACGGCTGAGTATTTGATTGCTCCGATGCTCTCCACCGTGATTTTTTTGTTAGCCATTTATACGGCAATCGATTACTACTTCTATCGCAAAGAAGATCAAACGGTGTTGCATGCCGGTGAAAAAGTGCCCTTTAAGATTGAAGGCTGCATCAATATTCTTCTTTTGGCCTGCGTCTCCGGTGCTGTGCTTTTGTCCGGTTTCTGGAAGTCGGGTGTTTCTTTCGAAATCTTGCACGTGCCTTTGACACTTGAAGGTTTGACGCGTGATGCCTTATTTATCACGATTGCCGTGCTTTCCTTGGTCTTGACGCCCAAGGCCGTTCGTGAAGCTAACCAATTTACGTGGGAGCCGATCCTTGAGGTGGCAAAGTTATTCTTCGGTATTTTTGCTTGTATCGTACCGGTGTTGGAAATGCTTCGTGCGGGTCACGCCGGTGCCTTCGCTCCGTTGGTTGCTTTAGTCAGTAACGCTGACGGTACCTTCAATAACCACATGTTCTTCTGGTTGACGGGTACGTTGTCGGCTTTCTTGGATAATGCTCCTACTTACCTCGCCTTCTTTAATTTGGCCGGTGGCGACGCCTACACTTTGATGCACACGGATTCTCACACCTTGATGGCAATCTCTATGGGTTCTGTCTTCATGGGTGCAGTGACCTACATCGGTAATGCTCCGAACTTTATGACGGTTGCAATCGTGCAAGAACGTGGCATTAAGATGCCGACCTTCTTCGGTTACATGCTTTGGTCTGTGGGTATTTTGGTTCCGTCCTTCTACCTCATGAACATGTTCTTCATTTAAAGAACTTCTGACATAACAAAAATGCCGAGCATTAAAAACTCGGCATTCAGACTGTTGACAAACCCAAAAATTAAGGGTTTTCCGAGGGACCTAAATCAGG
>DYCH01000031.1 GCA_019418235.1 Sutterella sp. | reverse complement strand
TAACCCGTTTGAATATTAGAATTTAATCCTTGACAAACGGGAGTGATCCATAGATCAGTGAGGGGAGGACGTCAAGCAAATCATCGTGCACGCCTGCATAGGTAGCGACGGTCGAACGAACGTTCGTACCAATGGGTGTGGCATCAATCAACTTAATATTTTTGAGGTTGTGGACGCGAGCGCCTCTTACTTGAATTGCCTTGACCATTTCTTTTACCCTCGTTTATCTCTCATGTCTTTTATGTTATTTATGTCAACATATGTTTTACGAATAACATATGTTATTTTGCAAAACATATGCTAACGTGAAAAACATATGATGTCGCATATGTCTAACATATGCTTTCTCAAGAAAAATACATCCTTAGGTTGCCATTATGTCAAATCCCAAACAACTAGCCAGTCTTTTTGCGTTTGAGAATAAATCCGTTAATTTGGAATTTAAGTGTGCACTTGATGATCGTACGGGGAAAAAGAATTTGCTTCGTACCATTGTTGCATTTGCCAATACTGCCGGAGGCACAATCATTATTGGTGTTGAGGATAAGACTCACGAAATCGTCGGCGTCGACCCCGAGCAAGCTCCACGCATGATTGACGATCTCACAAATGCCATTTGTGATGCCTGTACACCAACCATTGCTCACACCTTTAACATGCTCACGGTTGACGATAAACTCGTGATCAAACTACGTGTGTTTCCGGGATCTGAAACGCCTTACTACATTAAGTCGCTTGGACAAGAAAAAGGAACGTATGTTCGTGTCAACAGTACAACAAGACCGGCTGACGAGTACTGGCTCAGAGAGCTTCAATTAAGCGGCGTTCGTCGCTCTTTTGACCAACAAATGGTTCCAGGGGCCGATGCGCTCACTGAAGAAGACATTCAAACCTTCTGTGATTTCCTCTACGACGCAGCATTAAAAAATGCCGGAGAAAAATCGGTTCGAGTTCTAAGAAAACAAGACTTGAAAAACTGGGGAATTGTGATTGAACATGAAGGGGTTTTATTTCCGACTCATGCCTATTTCCTCTTAATGGGAAAACATCCGACCCTACAATCTGCCGCCATCCAATGCGCTCGATACCCCAACAATGATTTATCGACATTTTTGGATCGTAAGATTTATACCGGTTCGCTTTTTGAACAATTCCACAAAGCGTTTGATTGGATTGTTGGCATTTTGCAAATGCGTTCTGCCATTGTTGAAAAAACTCGTACAGATTTTTTCGAACTCCCACTGGAAGCTATCCGCGAAATTTTGACAAATGCGCTTTGTCATCGCAGTTACGTTTATGATGGAGCGGCAATCAAAATCTCTGTTTTACCTGACAGATTGGAAGTCACCTCTCCCGGGCCACTTCCTACGTCCATCACGATTGAAAATTTGATGGAGGGTTACACGTTCTTTAGAAATCCTGCGATTGCAGCGGCCTTTAAATATGTTGGCCTAATTGAGCAATGGGGCTCGGGTCTGCCACGTGTTGTTAACCTGATGAGAATCTGGGGTTTACCTAAGCCTCAAGCCAATGACATGGGGGCTACCGTCAAACTTACGCTCTATCGTCCGAATGACAGATGGCCCACTCCCAAAGAGGAAGCGCAGATTACGCACTTTGTAAACACTGGAACAGTTCTGGCAGTGGAAGAGACTGTTTCCATTGTGCAAAATGATGATTCTTCTCAAAAAGAACAGTTGCTCGGCTTTTTGGAAAAAGACCCTTCTTTGTCGATTAATAAGCTTGCCAACAAAATGGGAAGTACCGTAGCTATTGTTCGCGGTTTGATGAAGCAGTTAAAGACTGAAGGTCGAATTTCTAGAGTCGGCAGTGTACAAAAGGGTTTTTGGAAGGTTCATTAAGGACGAGTGTGGGCACTTTCTCATTGACAAAAAAGTGCCCACAAAATGGGATCAATGATTTCGATAATCAGTCTTTGACACTGCCCCAAACATCACTCCAATCCCCCGTCAAAGCACCTTTAGCGTAATCCACCACACGGTTTTCAAAGAAATTGGTGTGCGTGACTCCCAGCATGGCATCCACCCAAGGCAAAGGATTGTGCTTGACGCCAAAAATCCCCTTCATCCCCATGGCAATAAGACGGCGGTCGGCAATGTAACGAATATAGGCTTTAACATCTTCTTGCGTGAGCTTTTGCATTTCGTTCACACCAAAGGCCAACTCAATGAAGCGGTCTTCCAATTCCACCATCTTTTCAGCAATCGTGTAAATCGTGCGCTTTAAATCATCGTTCCACATGTCAGGATTTTGCGTGATGTACTCACGGAACAGCTTAATCATCGACTCGGTGTGCAACGTTTCATCGTTAATTGACCAGGCAATAATTTGTCCCATGCCTCGCATCGTGCCGTTACGCGTGAAGTTTAAAAGCATCACAAAGCTTGAAAATAACTGCATCCCTTCGGTAAAGGCGGAAAACGCAGCCATCTTGGCGGCAAGATTTTCCTCGTCGTCTTCTCGAAGACCGTGGAAGTAGTCGTGTTTATCGGCCATCGCTTCGTACTCTAAGAATTCGTTATAGATGGCCTCTGGCATCCCTAGCGTTTCAATCAAGTGAGAGTACGCCGCAACGTGCACAGCCTCACGAGCCGCAAAGCTTGAGAGCATCATGCGAATTTCTGGCTGCGGGAAAGCCGGTAAATAGGTATGCACATAAGCCGAACTCACATCGATATCGCCTTGTGTGAAGAAGCGAAACACCTTCGTTAAAAAGTCACGTTCTTCTTCCGTTAAACGCAAACGCCAATCCTTCACATCTTCAACCATCGGCACTTCAGTCCAGAGCCAATGCATCTGTTCAGACTGCATGAAAGCATCATAAGCCCACGGGTACACAAAGGGCTTGTAGTAGTCACGACTTTGTGTCAAAAGGGTTTTCTTTTTATCCATCTTCTTATCCTTCACAAGCCAAACAGGTGCTATCTTCCAAGACTTCACGCATATTGATATCGTCTTCAATACGACGACGTTCAATCGCCACTCCCACGCGATCGGCCTTTCTTAACTTGTCACTTCGGCAGTAATAAAGCGACTTCAATCCTCGCTTCCATGCCATGAAGTGGCAGGCATGCAAGTAAGCAATTGAAACGTCGGCAGGGAAAAATAAATTGAGCGACTGCCCCTGATCAATGTACGTTTGACGGTCGGCCGCCAATTCAATTAACCAACGTTGATCAAGCTCTTGAGCGGTTTTAAAGACTGCTCGAGTCGCTTCCGGGATCGCTTCGATATGTTGGACACTACCGTCATGCGCAATGATGTCTGCCCAAACTTCATCGGTATTCATTTGAAGTTCGTCTAGCGCTTTAACTAAATAGCGGTTTTTCACAATGTGAGCGCCCGAAATCGTATCTTGACGATAGACATTGGCGCGTCTCGGTTCAATCGAAGGACTGGTGTTGCCAACGATCAAACTGGAAGACGCATTGGGAGCCACGGCCATCCAATGAGAAAAACGACGTTTAACACCAGCGTCCTTTGCATCAGGGCACGGCCCTCGCTCTTCACACAAACGGCGATCTGCTAAGGCACACTTTTGATGGATATGCTCGAAAATTCGGCGATTAAGGGCTTTTGCGATAGCACTATCAAACGCAATCCCCTTGCGTTGGAAATACGCATGTAAACCCAGCGTCCCCAACCCTACGGAACGCTCTCGTTGCGCCGAATATTTCGCTCGCGAAATAGGATCGGGCGCGTGCTCGATAAAGTACTCAAGGACGTTATCAAGGAACATCATCACGTCATCAATAAAACGATCTTCCGTTTTCCACTCATCAAAGTACTCCACGTTCACTGAACTTAAGCAGCATACTGCCGTACGATCGGCACTCGTGGGTAAAAAGATTTCGGTGCAAAGGTTGGAACCATTGATCGTTAAACCTTGTGCTTTAAGCCATTCTGGCAACGACCGATTGGCCGTGTCGGTAAAGACCAAGTAGGGTTCACCCGTTTGCATGCGCAACTCTAAAATGCGCTGCCAAATATCTCGTGCGCTCACCACTTCCACGACTTTGCCTGAATGCGGATCCTTCAAGGCCCAGCTGTCATCGGCATTGCCATCCTTCATGCTCTCTTCAATCTTTTGCATGAAAGCATCCGTGATATTGATCCCGTGGTGCAAATTGAGCGTACGCATGTTCTGGTCACCCGTGGGTTTACGCATTTCAATGAATTGAAGAATATCGGGGTGATCAACGGACAAAAAGGCCGCATAAGAGCCTCGACGGGTCGTGCCTTGACGATAGGCCAAGCACGCCGCATCGTAAACTTTCAAGTGAGGCATCACACCGACACTCTTTTCATCGGCACTGCGAATAGCTAAATGGATGCCTACACCACCACCCAACATCGAAAGCCAATTGACTTCCGAGAGCGTATCTACCAAACCTTCGGCGCTATCTTCCATGTATGAGAGAAAACAGCTCACAGGCAACCCCTTTTTCGTTCGACCGAAGCTTAAAATGGGCGTAGAAAAACTTAACCAATGTTTAGAGGCGTAGTCATAGATACGTTGCGCATGTGCCTCATCCGTTGCAAACGATTGAGCAACAAACGCCAAACGGTCTTGCGGACTTTTTTCATCCGCACGCATATAGCTTTCGCGCAAACGCACCATCCCCAACTCGTCAAAGAGGGCGTCACGCGAGTAATCAATCTTAATAGTCATGAGAGCCTTCACTAGTATCTTTATTTAGTATCAGACTCAAAAGAATACACAAGATATAGTTGTTACTTATTGAAATTCACAATGAGACTCATTGATTTGAGAAAAAAGTCAATGAAACAAAGAAGTTAGCCTAGGTTCTAGATCCTGATAAATTTGAGTACACGAAATTTGTCAACAAACAGTTATTACAGTTCATGATTAATGTATGCGTTGTTAGAATGAGAAATATCGTATCGCTTAGTAGGAGACAAACTATGAGCAAAAAATCGGATGACTATTACGCTGTTGTTGTTAAAACCGTTCCAAACTATGGAGGTGGCTCTGCAAATCATATTCGAGCCATGGTTGTAGAAGGTCAAACCAAAGAAAAAAATATCTTCTTAGAGTGCTCTGTTAATAAACGTTATGAAAAACATATTGGCTCAACTTTCGTCGTAAAAGCCAAATTAACCAACAGAGAAGGTGGGAAAACATTTGCTTATTCTTTCCCTAAATGGGCAACATATCCGATTGACCCAGAAAGAGCAGCTGAACTAATTAAACTTAAAAAGCTTGGTTTTTACCAAACGGCAACTTGGGATCAATTTAATATAGAACTGATAAAAAAGACAAAAACTGAATAAAAGACAGCTATTAATAAAAACGCGACGTTAAAAAGGGAAATAATCCTTTTTAACATCGCGAGCAAAGAAAACAATTAAGACTGCATCAGTGAAAAGAGTGTCTCATCGGGCACCCATTCAAAGGCGTAGCGTTTTTCCTCATCACTCTCAGTCTTGGCAAACTTGGTATCCATCCCAAGACCCGCGGCGTAGATCAAATCGTCATTGCACCAAAGAAGGGGCAAATCCGAGCGATCAAATTCTGCAATATCGGCTTCTTGATAAAGCGCTTTAAGTGTTTTGCGCGGCCGAGCTCGATGAATCTTCATCTTCTCCCCGCCCGAGCGAGGACGTACCTGAAGAGTGCCTTCGCTTAACATGCTCTCAGCAACACCAGCTTCATCGTCACCCACCACTCGGACAACCAACTCACCGTTCCAAGAGGGTAACGGATAGCGCCCTTCTCCACGCCATTGAAGCGTCTCAAAACGCGTCGTGTCTTTCTTGGGAGAGGATTGCTTACGCATCACCAATCGTGCTCCATGACGGCGCATTTCAAAGTTATCCATCCGAAACGTCAATTGCGTATCGGAGTGCGTTTCGCGCGCTTGACGCAATTGTTCGGTTAGGCGAGCTTTAGAAGGTGGCACTAAACCGAAACTTTCAATCCAAGCACGAAGCACCAAAGTCTGACGCATGTCAGATAAGGCAAGCAACTTTGGAATTTGAA
Source organism: Sutterella sp. (assembly GCA_019418235.1). GTDB lineage: Bacteria > Pseudomonadota > Gammaproteobacteria > Burkholderiales > Burkholderiaceae_F > Aphodousia. The sequence continues at coordinate 2,174 of DYCH01000031.1, read as the reverse complement.
GTTCGTTCTTTTCATTACGAACTTTCTTTAAGTCTTCTTGAGCAACTTCTTTCAATAACTCTGACGTTTGCGCAACGAGTTCCACTGCGCGAGCAGCTGCGGCTCGAAAGCCCGGGCGGATCGTGTCCATCACGGGCAAGACTTCGTGGCGAATGGCGTTACGCATGTAGGTCGTATCGGCATTACTTTCGTCTTCAACCCACGGTAAATCCACGAGTTCAAGATAGCGTTCAATTAAAGCGCGCGGAACGTGCAAAAACGGGCGCACCAACATCACGTCCGAGTCTTTCTTCACCATTGGGAAAGTGGCTAAGCCTTCGACACCCGCTCCCCTCATCCATTGGATTAAGAAGGTTTCCAAGCGATCGTCTTCGTGATGAGCGGTCATAATCATGTCCGCATTAAAGGTTTTTGCGGCTTGATTTAACGCTTCATAACGTGCTTTACGAGCGGCGGCTTCAACACCATCGCCCTTGGTTTTCACCATAACGTGCGTCACCTTAAAGGCAACGTCAAGGCTTTCAGCCATCTCACGGCAAAAACGTGCCCAACGATTGGCGTTGGGACTTAACGCATGGTGCACGTGAAGTGCCAAGATTTCATCAATGCGGGAATTACGCTTATTGCGAAGGGCAACGAGCGTTTGTAAGAGCGCGACAGAGTCACGACCGCCGGAAAAACCCACCACGATGCGGGCCTTTTTATCGGCGCTTACCGGTTGAGCAAAAAGGCTCGGCGTGTCATTAACACCCAAGGCCTCATCAATCGAGACCTCCAAGGCCTCTCTCAATTCTCGAGAGACCGTGGAGAGGGCTAATTTTTCGTAATGACGAACGCGAGCGCGAGACTTACTCATCCGCAACCTTCTTTGGCGTTTGTTCAATTTGATCGTCGTGCAAATCGTCTTCAACGGCAATCACGGGATCGATCTCAGCCCCTTGAGCAACAACTTCAAACTTACCGTATTGCAAGATGCGTTCCATACGGCGTTCAACCAACTCATCGACATCCATCGTTCTAAATTGACGCATTTGATCGGTCAAAGCTTTCTTTAATGACGCGCCCATCAAGTGCGGGTCGCGATGAGCGCCACCCAACGGTTCGCTCAAGACGCGATCAACCAAACCTAAGTCACGCAAACGATCGGCGGTTAAACCCAAGGCTTGAGCAGCATCTGCTGCGCGCCCGGCGTCCTTCCAAAGAATGGAAGCACAGCCTTCGGGACTGATCACTGAATAGACGGAATATTGAAGCATATTGACGACGTCGGCCACAGCAATGCCTAAAGCGCCACCCGAGCCCCCTTCACCAATCACCGTTGCGATGATAGGCGTCTTCAAATGGCTCATTTCAAAGAGGTTACGACCGATGGCTTCACTTTGACCGCGTTCTTCAGCGTCAATGCCAGGATAAGCCCCCGGGGTATCAATGAAGGTAAAGATCGGTAACGAGAATTTTTCTGCCAACTTCATCAAACGCAAAGCTTTACGGTAGCCTTCCGGACGGGGCATACCGAAATTGCGCATCATGCGCTCTTTGGTGCCACGACCCTTTTGTTGACCGATAACGACCACGGCGTGACCGGCTAAGCGTGCTAAGCCACCGACGATGGCCTTGTCATCGGCAAAGGTGCGATCGCCATGCAACTCATGAAAGTCCGTGAAAATCATCTCGATATAGTCGAGCATGTAAGGACGTTGCGGGTGACGGGCCACCAAAGACGTTTGCCAAGGCGTTAACTCTGCGTAGGTCTTTTTAAGAAGTTCTTCGGTTTTGGATTGCAATTGATTAATTTCGGCGGTCAAGTTAAGTGTCTTGCCTTCATCTTTGTCTTGCATCGCCATCAAGTCATCAATCTTGACTTGCAACTCTTCAATTTGCTTTTCAAAATCTAAAAATACAGCTTTAGCCATGAAATTGTTCTCTCTTTCTCAATCGGAATTCTCAAGCGAACACCACAAAAACCATGTGGCAACGGTTCGATAAGGTTCCCAAGTACATTCAATGGATTTTACACGGGTTTTCCCCTCTCGGCGCCCTAAAGTTGCGGGCGTTTCATCGGGAAAATAAAGCTTACAAATCGCAACACGAACACCGAAGTCACCTAAAGGCAAAATATCGGCTCGTCCCAACCCAAAAATCAAAACGCTTGCCGCGCTCCACGGTCCCATTCC
>DYCH01000030.1:25568-33964 GCA_019418235.1 Sutterella sp. | reverse complement strand
ATCGCAAGAGTGTGCCCAATCCTAAGACGTTGGTGGTGACGATTTCTCAATCCGGGGAAACGGCCGATACGTTGGCCGCTTTAAAGCATGCTCGTGCGTTGGGTATGGATAAGAGCTTGACGATTTGCAATGTCGCAACGAGCGCTATGGTGCGTGAAAGCGTCTTGCACTTTATTACGCGTGCTGGTGTGGAAATTGGCGTAGCCTCAACGAAGGCCTTTACGACGCAGTTGATTGCTTTGTTCCTTTTAACGTTGACCTTAGCTAAGGTAAAGGGCAGATTGACGGCTGCAGACGAAGCCCAATACATGAAGCAATTGCGCCATGTGCCGCAAGCGGTAAGTGCCGTGTTGGCGTTAGAGCCCCAAGTGATCGCCTGGGCTGATCGTTTCGTCAGTAAGCAACATGCCCTTTTCTTGGGCCGCGGTGAACACTATCCGATTGCCTTAGAGGGCGCGTTGAAATTAAAGGAAATTTCCTACATTCACGCAGAAGCCTATCCGGCAGGCGAACTCAAGCACGGCCCGTTGGCCTTGGTTGATGAGTCGATTCCTGTGGTGACGGTGGCTCCGAACGATCGATTGCTTGAAAAATTAAAGAGCAATATGAAGGAAGTGGAAGCTCGCAAGGGTGAATTGTATGTCTTTGCCGATGCGGATACGGGGATGGAAGCAAGCGAACATATTCACGTGATTCGTATGCCGGAAAACTACGGGGCATTGTCGCCGATTTTGCACGTGGTGCCGTTGCAACTTTTGGCTTACCACACCGCTTTTGTTCGTGGCAACGATGTTGATAAACCTCGAAACTTGGCTAAGAGCGTGACGGTGGAATAACATCAAAGAAGCAAAATAAAACGTCCCCAAAAATCTAAATACGATTTTGGGGACGTTGTGTTTTTAAGTAAGCGTAGTTTAGGCGCCCAACATAAAAGCGCGAATGCCGGAGCCGATGAACTGAATACCGATACAAATCAGCAAAAAGCCCATGCACTTACTGAGAATGATTGTGCCAGATGGGCCCAATTTCTTTGCACAAAAGTCAGCCGATCGCATAACAGCCCAACAAACCATAGAGCAGAAAATGATGGCTAGCGTCATCATGAAGAATGTTCCAGCTTGATCTTGCCAACTGGGGAACTCGGCAATTTCCGTTGAGAAGCCGATAATCACGGCCATGGTCCCGGGGCCTGCAATCATTGGCATGGCGATTGGGAAGAAGGCGTAATCTTCACGATTGCGTCGAACAAGCGGAGCTTGATTAGGTGAGGCCGTTTGTTGGCCAAAAAGCATTTGATAGCCAATGACAGCAACCACAAGACCACCGGCAATACGAAGTGCGCCGTACGAGATCCCGAAAAAGGCTAACAAGAGGTTACCGGCCAAGAGGCTGACGAACATAATGATTGCCGCGTAGATTGCCGCCCATAACGCTTGCGATTTACGCTGAGCATCATCCATGCCTTGAGTGAGGCTAATAAAGAGCGGGATTTTAGACGGGGGATTGCAGATAACAAGCAAACTCACTAAGCCGCCTAAAAAGTATTGAAGGTGAAAAATCTCTAAAGACATTTTTCTCTCAAAATCGGTGCATGAAAACCTCACATTGTTCTCTTTTGTGAGGCAAAGGTCAAATAGGGGTAAACCCTATATATGGGTTACAAATATTAATATTTTGTTCGTATTTTTACTCATTTAGGACTGCTTAAAAAGCCAAAATTCTGACATAATGAACGAACATTCACCATTTTATTGAACGATCGTTCACTAAAATGCTAAAAGTTTTTTATTTATCAGTTGCTTACAACATTTTGTAAGTTTAATTTGGAGTGTTTAATGATGTCTTCGAAGTTTGTTCCGAAGTATGCGGCGCTCACGATGTCTGTAATGGTCGCCTTCGCATTGGTGGGATGCAAGGATGATGCAGGCCAAGTCCAACGTCCCCCGCAATCCGTAACTGTTGTGACGGCAGAGGTGTCTTCGCCCGTTTTAAGTAAAGAATTAAACGGTCGCACCAGTGCCTATGAGATTGCAGAAGTTCGTCCGCAAGTGGCCGGTATCATTCAAAAGCGTACCTTTGAAGAAGGCCAAATGGTGAAGGCTGGAGATCAGCTTTTCCAAATTGACGACAGTCTCTATCAAGCCGCCTACGAAGAAGCTCAAGCTAACTATAAGTTAGCTCAAGCCAATGCTCGTCGTTTTGCTCAATTGGTGAAGGTCAATGCTGTCAGTAAGCAAGAAAACGATCAAGCACAAGCTCAGTATAAGACAGCACAAGCTGCTTTAAAGACGGCGAAGACCAATCTTGAATACACCAAGGTGGCTAGCCCGATTTCCGGTCGCGTGGGTCGCTCTGAAGTGACGCCCGGTGGTTTGGTAAGTGCTTACCAAGCCCAATACTTGACGACGGTTCAACAAATGGATCCGATTTACGTCGATGTGCGTCAAACGAGTAGCGACTTGATCAAACTTAAGCGCGACATTGCCAGTGGCAAAATCCAAACCAAGGACGGTGCCGTTGAAGTGACTTTAGTGGGTGAGGGCGGTTTGGTCTTTGAACAAAAGGGCAAATTGATTTTCACGGGTGAATTGGTCGATGAAGCAACGGGCATGGTTAATATGCGCGCTGTTTTCCCCAATCCTAATGGTGAATTGATGCCTGGGATGTTTGTTCGTGCTCGTATTGAAGAAGGTGCTCGTCCCAACTCCATTCTTTTAAGCCAACGTTGCGTGATGCGCAACCCTAAGGGCGAAGCTTACGTTTTTGTTGTCACGCCTGAAAATAAGATTGAGCAACGTATTGTGGTCGCCAATCGCACCGTCGGTACAGATTGGCTCATCGAAGATGGTCTCAAGCAAGGTGAACGCATTGTGATTGAGGGGATTCAAAAGGTTCGAGCAGGTGCAACGGTTCAAGTTGCTAATGACAACAAAGAATCTACTCAAGAAGCTGCAAAGTAATCCACTGGTCGAGTAAAGGAAATCTTTTATGTCTCGATTTTTTATCGAACGTCCCGTATTCGCGTGGGTGATCGCAATTGTGATCATGTTGGCGGGGCTTTTGTCTATCAATATCTTGCCGGTCGCTCAGTACCCGCAAATTGCTCCTCCTGAAATCCGAGTTACGGCAACGTATCCGGGGGCTTCTGCTGAGACGATTGAAAACACCATCACGCAACAGATTGAACAAGCAATGACGGGTTTAGATGGCTATATGTACATGGTCTCTAACTCCGATAGCTCCGGTTTGGTTCAAATCAAAATTACGTTTGAGGCGGGCACCGACCCTGATATCGCTCAGGTTCAAGTTCAAAACCGTTTGAAGACGGTGGAGAACTCTTTACCCCAAGTGGTTCAACAATTAGGTGTTGACGTTGAAAAGTCTGCCGCTAGCTTCTTGATGGTGGTGGGCTTCGTTGATGTTAACAACAAAATGAGTAGCGCTGACTTGTCTGACTATTTGGTCAATAACGTCAAGGAACCGCTTTCTCGTTTAAGTGGTGTGGGCTCTGTCGAATTGTTCGGTAGTTCTTACTCCATGCGTATTTGGTTGGATCCGAGTAAGTTAGAAAAGTACAAGCTCTCAACCGATGAAATTGTTGCTGCTATTCAAGAACAAAATGCTCAAGTTTCTTCCGGCGCTATTGGTAACATGCCCTCGACGGCACGTTACGAACTTAATGCAACGGTGAGTTCCCAATCTTTGCTGCAAACGGTGTCTGACTTTGAAAACATCATGGTCAAGACCACAACCGACGGTTCTCGCGTTTTGATGAAAGACGTGGCTCGCGTGGAAATGGGACAAGAAAGCTACAACATTACCGCTCGCTACAATGGTCACGAATCCGCAGCTATGGCAATTAACCTCGCTTCTGGGGCAAATGCTATGGCAACGAGTACTTTGGTTAAGGAGCGCTTAGCTCAGTTGGAAACGGCTTTCCCTGAAGGGATGCAATGGGTGGTGCCGTATGACACGACGCCTTTCGTGAAGATTTCCATCCAAGAAGTGGTTCGTACGCTTTTTGAAGCCATCATCTTGGTGGTGATCGTGATGTTCTTGTTCTTGCAGAACTGGCGTGCCACTTTGATTCCGACGATTGCCGTGCCGGTGGTTCTATTAGGGACCTTCGGTGTGTTGGCAGCCATGGGTTATTCCATCAACGTGTTAACGATGTTTGCCATGGTGCTCGCCATCGGTTTGTTGGTGGACGATGCCATTGTGGTGGTGGAAAACGTTGAGCGTGTGATGCGCACGGAAAAACTAAGCCCCAAGGAAGCAACGAAAAAGTCCATGAACCAAATCACCGGTGCTTTGATCGGTATTGCCATGGTCTTGGCAGCAGTGTTCGTGCCGATGGCTTTCTTCGGTGGTTCAACCGGTGTGATTTATCGTCAATTCTCTGTGACGATTGTGGCCGCCATGACGTTGTCCGTGTTGGTCGCTTTGATTTTGACGCCGGTGCTTTGTGTGTCTTTGCTCAAACCCATTACGGAAGATAACCACGAAACCAAGCAAGGTTTCTTCGGTCGCTTTAACCGTGGCTTTGAACGCTTCTCTTTGTGGATTCGCACGAAGGTGGGTGTTTTGATTGCTAACACGCTTCGCAGTATTTTGATCTACGCCATCATTGTTGGCGGTATGGTTTGGGGTTTCCAAAAGTTGCCGCAAAGCTTCATGCCGGGTGAAGACCAAGGGATGCTGTTAAGCATGGTGACGTTGCCCACGGGGACGTCTCAACAACGCACCAACGAAGTGTTGGAGCGCATGACGACTTATTTCCAAGAAAAGGAAAGTGATACGGTTGAATCGGTTTTGACGGTGTCAGGTTTCTCTTTTGCCGGTTCTGGTCAAAATACGGGCTTACTCTTTGTGCGCTTGAAGGACTGGGCTGAGCGTGAAGAAGCCGGAATGGACGTGAATTCGATCGCAGGCCGTGCCATGCGTGAGTTCAGTCAATACCGCGATGCTAACGCCTACGCTTTTGCACCGCCCGCCGTGCCGGAATTGGGGATTGCCGATGGTTTTGATATCTACTTGCAAGCGCGTGCCGGTCAAACGCACGATGAAATCATGCAAGCACGAAATCAATTCTTGGGCATTGCCAATGCCGATCCTGTGTTGACGATGGTACGTCCGAATGGGATGGAAGATACGCCGCAATTGCACTTGGAAATTGACACTGAAAAGGCCCGTGCTCTCGGTGTTTCTATCAGCTCTGTGAACTCAACCTTGGCAACGGCCTGGGGTAGCTCCTATGTGAACGACTTCTTGGATCGCGGTCGTGTGAAGAAGGTTTATGTTCAAGGGGATGCTCAATTCCGTCAAACGCCTGAGGATTTGGGTAAGTGGTATGTGAAGAACAACCAAGGCGAAATGGTTCCCTTCTCGGCATTCTCTACGACGAGTTGGACGTACGGTTCGCCGCGCCTTCAACGTTTCGACGGTTTGTCTGCTGTGAATATTCAAGGTAGCCCTGCTGATGGTTACAGCTCGGGCGACGCCTTGGCTGCTGTGGCCCGTTTGGTTGAACAATTACCGGCAGGTTACGACATCGCTTACACCGGTGTGTCTTATCAAGAAAGACAATCCGCAGGTCAAGCTGCTCCCTTGTACGCGATTTCCATTTTGGTGGTGTTCTTGTGCTTGGCAGCGCTTTATGAAAGCTGGTCCATCCCGATTGCTGTTATCTTCGTGATTCCGATGGGGGTGATTGGTGCTATTGCTTTGACGGCCTTGCGTGGCATGAACAATGACATTTACTTCCAAGTCGGTTTGATTACAACGATTGGTTTGGTCAGTAAAAACGCCATTTTGATTGTGGAATTTGCAAAAGAACTGCATGATAAGGGTGAAGACATTGTGCATGCCGCCGTGGACGCAGTTCGCTTGCGTTTGCGCCCGATCGTGATGACGTCTTTGGCCTTCGGTCTCGGTGTATTGCCCTTGGCTTTGGCAAGCGGTGCCGGTTCCGGCGCTCAAAACGCCATCGGTTGGGGTGTGTTAGGCGGTATGATCACAGGGACATTCTTGTGTGTCCTCTTTGTGCCGATCTTCTACGTTGGTGTGATGCGTATTTCCGGTAGCGCCAATGAACGTAAAATTGACGTAGTTTCTCTCGTAGAAACGACGAAGATGGAAGCCGAAGGCCTCAAGGAAGGCGAGATCGTTTACTATGAAGAAGGCGAAGACCATCGCTTGAAAGAAAAGAGCACTTCGACAGATAATAAAAAGTCGACAGAGCAAGATAAGAAGGGGAATTAATATGCCGAGTTTTAAGTTGTTACCTTTGGTAGCGGTTTTGGCTCTGACGGGGTGCGTGTCCATGGCGCCGAGCTACGAGCGTCCGGTGGCGCCTGTGGCTAATGAGTGGCCGACGGGTCCCGCTTATGCTAAGGCAAAACTCAATCAAGAAGCCCTTCCTGATTGGCATGAGTTCTACACGGATAATCGCTTGCGTGAAGTGATTCAAATGAGTTTGGATAACAACCGCGATTACCGTGTGGCTATGCTCAATGTTGAAAAGGCTCGCTATGCCTACAACATTCAACGCTCCAATTTCTTGCCGACCGTGAGTGGAAACGGCAGTGGTCAACATCAAGGCACACCTCGTACGTTAAGTACAACACGTCAAGACACGGTGTCTCACGTTTATTCTGCGAATTTGGCCATGGCTTCTTACGAGCTTGACCTTTTTGGTCGCGTGCGTAGCTTAAGCACGGAAGCATTGAACGAATACTTTGCAACCGATGAAGCTCGCAAATCGGCTCGTGTGACGTTGATCGCAGAAACGGCCAATGCTTGGTTGCAATTGGGAACCAGCCGCTCGATTTTGGCTTTTACGAAAGAAACGTTTGAAAGCCAAGAAAAAAGCTATAAGTTGATGAAGGCCAGCTACGATGCCGGCGCCATTAACTTGTTGGAACTCAATCAAGCAAGATCGCAGTACGCAGCTGCCAAGGCTTCTTACTTGTCGGCCCAACGCGATGAAGCACAAGCCCTTAATACGTTAACGACGTTGGTCGGTGCTGATGTGCCGGCTAAGTGGTTGCCCGAACGCGTTGAAGTCGTCACGATGGATGGCGTTCTTCCGAAGGGCGTGCCCAGTGAAGTGTTGTTAAACCGCCCGGATATTGCACAAGCCGAATTTGCCTTGAAGGCTGCTAATGCCAACATTGGTGCGGCACGTGCCAACTTCTTCCCGCGCATTAGCTTAGTGGCTTCTGGTGGTACGGGTTCTACCGAAATTGATGATCTCTTTAATTCCGGTACGCGTATGTGGAGTTTTGCTCCGTCTGTGACGTTGCCGATCTTCACCGGAGGTGCAAACTGGGCTACGTTGCGTGTGAGCGAAACGGATAAGAAGATTGCGGTCGCCAATTATGAAAAGAGTATTCAAACGGCATTCTCTGAAGTGGCTAATGCGTTAGCAACGGAAGGGACGATTGAAGAAGAATTGCAAGCTCAAACCGAATACGCTGATGCAACGAAAAAGGCCTATGAATTGGCACAACAACGCTACAAGTTAGGCTCTGAAAGTTACTTGTCTGTGCTTGACTCTCAAAGAACGTACGTTGCTGCTCAAACGCAATGGGTGGTTGCTCAACAAGCACGTTCGATGAGCTTAGTGTCTCTTTATAAGACCTTAGGCGGCGGTGCTGTGGATATTGCCAAGGATGAGAGCTCGACGAAATGACAAAATCTCGTTCGCTTTCACAACAGCGCCGTGAAGAAATCTTTCGAGCGGCGCATAAGTGCTTCGTTTCTCGTGGCTTTCATGCCACGAGCATGACGGACATTGCTCGTGAGTTTGGCATGAGCGTTGGCCATGTGTATAACTACTTTCCGAGTAAGCAAGCGATTATCGAAGGATTAATTGAGCAAGGGATTGAAGATTTTTATATCAATTCCAGCGAACTTTTGTCCTACGGTACACAAGGTGATTTTGAGAAGGCTCGCGAGGCTATTAAACGAAGCATGGCGCCGGCTCACAATCCTGATCAAATTCGTTTGACGTTAGAGCTCTTGGTCGAAGCCACTCATGATCCGAAACTCAGTAAGGTCATTGAGGAGGCCGACACCAAGGTTCGTACCCATTTGATGGAAATGCATCAGATCAAGGAGAGTAGCCACGAAGAGGAAGCTCGACTTGAGGTGATGATGGCCATGTTTGAAGGGCTTGGTATGCGCATTTTGCGCCATCCTGGCATTGACATGGACGGGATTTATGACGAGATGGCACGTCGACTCTGTGTGCCTCGCTCTTTGCTGGAACGTCAGCTTAGTGAGTTAACGGCTCGTAATGCTGCTTTGGAAGAAGAAGTGCAAAAGCTTAAAGCTCAGTTGAAATAACCTCTTTTGAGCAAAGAAAAAGCGACCTGATAATGGTCGCTTTTTTC
>DYCH01000030.1:12400-25558 GCA_019418235.1 Sutterella sp. | reverse complement strand
GGTTGTTGTGTTATTTCTTCAGGTCGATCGCAATGAAGATACGGGATTGTTGGCGTTGAACCAACAAAGCCACCTTATTGCTCTTTTGAATCGCCTTGGCTAAATCTTCAGCCGCCTTAACAGGTTTACCGTTGGCGCTTAAGATTAAGTCACGCGGTAAAAGGCCGGCACGAGCAGCGGCACCGCGAACTTCCGTGACCAATAAGCCATGTTGCAAGTCGAGTTCTTCGAGTTCGTCCTTCGATAACGGACGGACAGATACCCCTAACTTACCGGCAGAGGCTTTTTCTTGAACTTTCATACCATCTTCACCCGGTGTTTCGGCAACGGTCACAGAAACGTTTTCTTGTTTACCGTTACGCAAAATCGTCATCGTGGTCTTGGTACCGGGGCGCATGGTCGAAATCTTAACCGGAATGTCGTTGGCGTTCTTCACCTCTTGACCGTTAACGGCAATCAAGATATCGCCCACTTGTAAACCAGCCTTATCAGCAGGGCCATCCTTGTCAATTTGCGTAATAACGGCGCCCTTAGGTGTCTTCATACCAAAGGCTTCGGCTAAATCTTGAGTAACGGCTTGAATGCCCACACCGATGCGACCACGAATGACGCGGCCGTTTTTAATCAATTGGTCTTTAATTTCAATGGCCAAATCAATCGGAATGGAGAATGAAAGCCCCATGAAGCCACCAGAGGTGGAGAAGATTTGGGAGTTAATCCCCACAACCTCGCCCTTCATGTTAAAGAGCGGGCCACCGGAGTTACCGGGGTTAACAGCAACGTCCGTTTGAATAAAGGGAACGTATTGTTCAGAGGGCAATTGACGGCTCTTGGCAGAGACGATACCGGCTGTGACGGTGTTATCCAAACCGAAGGGAGAACCGATGGCAGCGACCCATTCGCCCACCTTCAAGTTTTCAGAAGAACCCATCTTCAAAACAGGTAAGTCTTTGGCTTCAATTTTGACGACAGCAATGTCGGTCTTTTTATCCAAACCGATGACTTTACCGGAGAATTCGCGATTGTCTGTGAGGCGAACACGCAATTCGTCAGCCCCTTCAACAACGTGGCAGTTCGTCAAGATGTAGCCGTCCGAGGAAACAATAAAACCAGAACCCGTACCACGTTGCTCTGGGATGCGTTGCTCTTGGGGGCCAAACGGAATGATGGGGAAACCAAAACGACGGAAGAGTTCTTCCGTGCGCTTATCCAACAATTCCGGAAGCGGATTTTGAACAGTTTGTGTACGAGCATTACGAATCGTTGAAATATTCACCACACCCTTACCGTTTTCTTCAACGAGTTTGGTGAAATCCGGCAATGCAACTTGGGTTTGAGAGCTATCACTAGAGAACAACGAACCAACTTGAGCGTTAGCCACGCTCGTCACACTAAATGCAGCTGCCATGGCAACCACTAAGGCAGCCGACTTAAAGGCACGACTTTTCATCATGAATTCCTATCTCCGAAAATAATCGAGAAAACTGTAACGTTAATATCGAAACAATAACGAAAATCCGCTCACTTTTGTTTTGCGGGTTGTTTCGGTACTCCTTAATTTGTAACAAAGCTATTTTTTGACCGAGGGAAGGGTAATTTGCATGGAGGTACCCTGCCCATCAAGACCCTCGGTAACTCGGATCGTGCCATGGTGGAGTTCAACAGCTCTTTTGACAATGGCCAATCCCAAGCCGTTCCCTTGAGTTTTAGTGCCTAGCGATCGATAGAAGCGATCAAAAATTCGTTCGCGTTCTTCAGGGGCAATGCCTGGGCCATTGTCACTGACGGCAATAATGACTTGATTATTCTCTTCTTTAGTACTTAAAACGATACGACCTTGGGCTTGGGTGTAACGAATCGCGTTGTCGCAAAGATTAATCAGCAATAACTTTAGAACGTCTTCGATACCGGAAACTGTCGTTGCCTTAGCATCGACTTCAATCTGAATGTCTTTTTGGTGAGCCAAAACCGATAATTCTTCGGAAACGCTTCGCAAAATATGCTCAACGTTCACGTTGACAAACGGTTTGGAGTGGGCGTCTGGATCCAATCGGGCAACAGTTAAGAGCTGTTGCACCAAACCCGTAGCTCGATCAATCCCAGCGTGTAATCGCGTGAAAGCCTTTTGTTGGGCTTCGGGTGTTTTAGCGCGTTCTGCTAATTGCACTTGGAGTTTGAGTGCTGTTAGGGGGGTACGGAGTTCATGCGCAGCGTCAGAAGCAAAGCGCTTTTGGATCTCCAAACTTTCATTGAGGCGGGCTAACAATTCATTGAGTGCCTCCACGAGTTTTAAGACTTCATTGGGAAGTCCTTGTGTGGGGATGGGCTCTAATGAGGTTGGTGAGCGTGTCGCAACAATTTTGGCCGTACGATTAAGCGTGGCTAAGCCTTGCGTTACCAATAACCAAATGGCAATCGCAAGAAACGGCAACAAAAGAATCAACGGTTGAAGGATGTGGAGGGCCGTTGTAAAGGCCAATTTCACCCGAACGCTGGCAGGTTGCGCCGTAATCACAGAGAGTTCATTACTGATGTGATGAACATAGGCTCTCCACGCCGTTCCTTCATGCAAAATATTGGCATAGCCAGAGTTTTGTGGCACGGGAATAGGTTCAGTCAAACCTTCAGAAAATTTAATTTGATTGGTCTTTTCGTTATGAATCTGGATGACCACGGGATTATCCGTGGCTTGGTTGATTCGTAGGGGATAGGCCGCCCAATCTTTATTGGAGCCAACAGAGAGCGCAATTTGACGCAGCTCAATATCCAAAAAGCGATTGACTTCAGAGCGAGCCGAAGTAAATGTCATGTAGGTGGCAGCGATGCCAGCCAATAAAAGGCACACGCAAAATGTCCATAAAAGTCGATCGCGAATGGAATACATGATGGCTAAGCCTCAAGAATGTAGCCTACGCCACGAACCGTTTTGATGGCGTCTTCGCTAAGTTTTTTGCGAAGGTGGTGAATATGCACTTCAATGGCGTTACTGCCCACGGACGTATCCCAACTGTAGAGGCGTTCTTCCAGTTGAGCACGAGAGAGAACCAAACCCGGGCGCTCGGCCAATGCCAATAAAAGGGCAAATTCTTTACCTGATAAAAGCACTTGGTTGCCGTCATAAATGACTTCATGCGTGGCAGGCTTAATTTGAAGGCGACCGCGTTCGATGGAGGGGGTTGCTCGACCGGCAGAACGACGCAAAAGTGCTCTGACACGGGCAAAAAGTTCGTCTAAGTCAAAGGGTTTGATGAGATAGTCATCGGCACCAGCGTCAAGTCCTTTCACGCGATCTTCTACGGTATCGCGAGCGGTTGTGACCAAGACCGGTGTGAGGTTATGGTCGGCACGAAGTTCTTGTAAGACACGAATTCCGTCTTTACCGGGCAATCCCAGATCCAAAACAACAAGAGAAAATTCTGTCGTTCGCAATGCCAAGAGGGCAGAGTTGCCGTCTTGAACCCAATCCACGGCGTAGCCTTCATCGCTTAAGCCGTCAACAACGCCTTCACCGATCATCGGATCGTCTTCGACTAACAAAATTCTCACGGGACTGCTTCCTTAAAAAGACTTACAAAACGTTGGGTATATTTTGCACGATTGGTGCACTTTTGTGCTACCTTTGTTACATGGATGTTTTTGTTTTTTAAGGCCGAAAAATAATGTCAGATATTGTTCCTCAACAAAATCAAAATGGTTCTAACAATAGTTTGTTGTTCATTACTCAATTGGTCTATGTGCTTCATGGTTTGAGCATTGTGATCGGATTGATGACGGGCGCAACCATTATCTCTGCCTTTTTGTTTGGTTGGCCCTCCATTGCGGCTGTGGTGCTTAACTATGTGAAGGCACCCGATGCTCGTGGAACTTTTTTAGAATCCCATTTTTCATGGCAAATTCGCACCTTTTGGTACGGCATGGCTTGGACGGGCTTAGTGATGATCGCAGGTGTCGTGCTGACGCCCTTTGTGGTCGGCCCCTTTATTTGGTTAGGCGGCTTTTTAGTACTGAGTATTTGGGTCGCTTACCGCATTATTTTTGGTTGGATGCGATTGCGTCAATACCGACCGGTTTTCTCCGATTAGCGCTCAAATTAGGATTAAACCTCGAAAAACTCCACCGTTTGGTGGAGTTTTTTCGCAAGTAGATTAGGCTATTCAGGTTAGTATTAGGGTTTCTACTTAATTTTGATGTCGTTTTTAGCTATTGAAAATCAGCAAAATGCATAACGTTTTTCATTTAGTGCATTGATTGCAAAGCAAAGACGCATCATTGCACCATAGCTTAATTCTTATTTTCTCTTGGAGAGAGTCAAATGTCTTTGATCAAAAAGAGTGCTGCCGGTTTAGTGTTGACTGCTGCCGCTGCTGCTACGTCTGCTGCTTTTGCAGCCGGTTTCCAATTAACGGAACAATCTTCTTTGGGTCTCGGCCGTGCTTACGCCGGTGCCGGTATCGTGGGTGACGACTTGTCTGCTGTTCACTACAACCCCGCTGGTATGACTTTGTTGCCGGGAGCTCAAATGCAAGCCGGTGGTGTTTGGATCGCTGTTGACGCTCCGTTTAAGGGTAAAGATGGTTCTGAAGAAAACGGTCGTTTGAAGGGTCAAATGATTCCTGCTGGCTATGTTACGCGTCAAGTCAACGATCAGTTATGGTTGGGTTTTGCCATGACGGTGCCCTTTGGTATGGGGACTCAATATGATGAAGGTTGGGCCTTCAAACAAAGAGGCACGGATTCCAAAATCTATACGTTCGATATGAATCCGAGTTTTGCCTATAAGGTAAATGATTTCATCAGTTTTGGTGGTGGTATTTCTGTTCAGTACGCAAAGGCTGAATTAGGTATGGCTGTACCTAATGCCATCATTGACAGTCGACTGCCAGGATATTCCCATGCAACTGTCGAGGGTGATAGTTGGGATTGGGGCTATAACTTGGGTATTATGATCTCGCCTAATGATAAGATGAGATTTGGTTTATCCTACCGTTCTGCGATTACTCACGATGCCAGCGGTACAACCGAAATTGCAATGGATTCAACAATTGCCGGTATTGCAAACCTCCCATCTAATATGTTGCTGAATGCAGATGTGTCCATCAAAACCCCGGATACTGTTATGTTAACGGGGACGTGGGAAGCCACTGAAGCATTGCGATTGTCTGGTTTAGTTCGCTGGGCAAAATGGTCAAATTTTGACACTCTTAATGTCAAGAATAGTCTCGGTGCAACAAATTTAAATGTACCGATTAAAAACGAATGGGAAGACACCTGGCTCTTCTCTGTCGGTGCCGACTATAAGTTAAACAACAGTTGGACGGTCCGTGGCGGTATTGCTTACGAAATGGATCCGATTGATGATCAATCCACGCGTATGGCCGTGATTCCGGATACGGATCGCCTCTGGTTGACGTTGGGTTCTACCTACAAGTACAACGACGATTTGCAATTTGACGTTGGCGCTGCTTACCTGAAGGGTATTGGTGACAAGGATCTCTACAGCCATCAAGGCGCAGGTGCTATCAAGGTTGGCGAATACGACAAGTTGGACTGCTACATGGTTGGCGTTCAAATGCAATATCGCTTCTAATTGCGCCTAAATTAAGTCAGACGACTTAAGCATTGCCAGATTCTTCGAAAGGGGAATCTGGCTTTTGTTTTACTAAGCGACTAATATAGCGACGGATTTAAAGGAATTTTCTCTCATGGCTCTTGGCGCAACCATTTATAAAGCATCCATCGATATCTCGGACATTGACCGCAGTTATTATGGCAGTCACTTGTGCACGCTTGCTCGTCACCCTTCGGAAACGGAAGAGCGATTGGCCGTGCGCTTGTTGACCTTTTGTCTTTTTGTGGGGGAAACCGATATGCGCTTGGAGTTTGGGCGTGGTCTTTCCACGGAAGGCGAGCCCGCTCTTTGGGAGATTGATGATACGGGACGTGTCGCTCGCTGGATTGAAGTGGGTGTGCCCGATATCAAGCAAATCCGAAAGTCAGCTGGTCGTAGTGACGAAGTCATTGTCGTGGCCTACGGAGAAGACCGTTTAGAGCCTTGGTGGCAACAAAATATGAGTGATATGCGTAAGGTCGCGAAACTCTCTGTGGCTAAGGTTTTGGATCAGGAAGTGGCCACACTTGCCAAACTCATGAGTCGCACAATGCAGTTATCCGTTACGGTACAAGACGGTGTTGTGTGGATTTCCGATAGCGTCAATACGGCGCAAATTCAGCTTCATTGGCTTTTGCGTCGAGATTGATCGGTTAGAAGAAGATTTGAATCGTGCCGATCGCAATCAAAGGCCAAGCCACGATCGGAGAAAAGATAATTTTGAGAATCGGGTGTTGGGGAACGAACCCAAACCCATAAACGTAAGCGGCACTCATTCCCATTAATAAGCAAACAAGCCATCCGTGGGGAACCGAGTGCATATCAAGGGCAATGGCTCGAGGGTAAAGCGTTACCCCCACCGTGACGGCAATGGCCGCCACGATGGAAATAAAGCGAGCGAAAAAGATACCAATCCCTTTCATTACTCGTCACGTTTTTCGTCACTATGGGTGAATTCATAGTGAGAGGCCATCATGACACTTGCAACGATGGCTAGCATCAAACCGACAAACCAGTAAATGTAAAACATGCATTTCTCCTCTTAGTAGAGCGTCTTGTCGTTTTCTTTAATGTATTGAACCGTCAATTTGCCACTCATGACCTTATAGGCCCAGCTCGTATAGATAAGCACTAAGGGCAAGAAAATCAACGTCACAATAAACATCACTTGTAAGGTGAGTTGAGAGCTTGTGCAGTCCCAAATCGTCAAAGACGACACTAAGTGACTTGAAGAAGGTAACACGAACGGGAACATCGCAATCAAGGGCGTGAGCACAATGCAAAGGATGCTGATAGCCGAGCTAATGACGGCCGTCAACGGTTTCCAGACATATTGACTCAAAGTACCAAGGCCTGCAGCAATGATGGCTAAAGCAGGCACGACATAAAGGGCCGGGTATTGTCTAAAGTTCGTAAACCAAGCACCTTCTTCCATGACCACCGATTTGGTCAAAGGATTGGCAACACCGGCCGGATTTAAGTGAGAAGCAATGTAGCCGGGGATACCGTAGTAAACCCAAACGCCACCAATGGCAAACAAAAGCAACGTGACAGCACCGGCAACAATCCCGACTTTGCGAGCTCTGGCCTGCAACTCACCCGAGGTGCGAAGCAAAAGATAGTTGGCACCGTGAAACACGGTCATGGCAATGGAAACAACACCGCAAAGCAAGGCAAAGGGATTTAACAATGCCCAGAAGCTTCCCGTGTAGGTCGAGCGCAAGGTTTCATCGAAGTGAAACGGCACACCTTGGAGCATGTTGCCAAAAGCCACACCAAAAATGATAGGCGGTACAAAGCTACCGATGAAAAGTGCCCAGTCCCAAGAGGAACGCCACTTTTGAGCAGGTACACGGCTTCGATAGTCAAATGCGACGGGACGCAAGATTAAGGCGGCTAAGACGATAAATAAAGCCCAGTAAAGGCCGGAGAAGGCCGTTGCGTAGACCAAGGGCCATGCAGCAAAGATGGCACCACCGCCCGTTAATAACCAAACTTGGTTGCCGTCCCAGTGGGGAGCTACGGTATTGATCATGATGCGGCGTTCGGTATCCGTTTTCCCCAAGAAGGGTAAAAGCGTACCGACCCCCATGTCTTGACCGTCCATGACGGCAAAACCGACCAGCAATACACCGATAAAGAGCCACCAGATCAGTTTGAGAATTTCATAATCGATCAACATTTGTGTTTACTCCTTATCTGCGCTGACTTTTTGTTCAAAGTAGTAGCGGCCCGTGCCCAATAAACTGGGGCCGGTCTTAACCAAGCGAACCATTAACCACATTTCTACAACCAATAAGGCGGAGTAGAGCAAAACAAAACCAACTAAAGAACCGGTAACGCTGGCCACAGAAAGCGTAGACGTTGAGAGGTGAACCGGCAAGACTTCATAGATGCTCCACGGTTGGCGACCGTATTCAGCAACCATCCAACCTAATTCACAAGCAATCCACGGTAAGGGAAGAGCCACAAAGGCAGCTCTAAGCAACCACGTGCGATTGGCAATGACATCCTTGAAGGAGTAATAAAGACTTAAACCAAAGATAAAGAGAAGGGCTAAGCCACATCCCACCATGGCACGGAAACCCCAGAACATAATGTTGACGTTCGGGATCGTATCAAGGGCAGCTTGTTCAATCATCTCAGGTGTCGCACGACTGGGTTCATTGGTGTACTTGTGCAAAAGCATGCCGTAGCCCAAATCTTTTTCATATTGCTTGAAGCGCTCTTGCAAAACCTGTTGAGAGGGATCACGACGAAGGGCCGAGAGCGTTTCTAAAGCCACGATACCGTTTTGGATGCGGGCTTTATTTTGAGCAACAAGCTCTTTGATGCCAATGATTTCAGTATCCAAGGAGCGCGTAGCGATGATGCCGAAAAGCCAGGGAATTTCAACATTGGCGCGCGTGATTTGTTCCTTTTCATCAGGAAGGCCGAAAACAGTCATCGGAGCAGGAGCGGGATGCGTTTCCCAAACGGCTTCCATGGAGGCCATCTTCGCGGGCTGATCGCGAGCAACCAGGTAACCGGATTCGTCACCCAAATGAATGGTGAAAATAGAAACGATTAAACCGAAGGTGGCCGCCAAACGGAAAGAGCGCTTGGCAAATTCCATGTCACGACCCTTGAGGATGTACCAAGCCGAAATCGCTAAAACAAAGGCGGCACCGGTCATGTAACCGGCAGAGATCGTGTGCCCGAACTTCGCTTGTGCCCAAGGACTCAAGATGACAGCGAAGAAGTCCGTCATTTCCATACGCATCGTTTGGAAATTAAAGGAAGAGCCCGTGGGGTATTGCATCCAAGCGTTGGCAATCAAAATCCATAAAGCGGACAAGTTAGAGCCAATGGCCATGAAGAACGTCACTAAAAAGTGCGTTCCTTTCTTTAGACGCTTCCAACCAAAGAAGAAAAGTCCGATGAAGGTCGATTCCAAGAAAAAGGCCATGAGACCTTCAATGGCAAGCGGAGCCCCGAAAATATCCCCCACATAGTGAGAGTAATAGGCCCAGTTGGTGCCAAATTGGAATTCCATGGTAATCCCGGTGGCAACACCTAAGGCGAAGTTAATGCCAAAAAGTTTGCCCCAGAATTTGGTCATATCTTTATAGACTTCACGGCCGGTGATCAAGTAGCAAGCTTCCATGACCACCAAAAGGAAAGATAAGCCCAAGGTTAGCGGAACGAAGATAAAGTGGTACATCGACGTTAATGCAAACTGCAAACGTGAAAGGTCCACTAATTCAGAGGAAATCATGTTTTGTCCTTTTTTAAAGACTTATGATTAGTTAATATCCGGCAAAATCCCGATGAAATTAGGGTTTATCGGGAGTCGGCGCCTTGCCTTGTTCGGTCAATAAAAGTCGTTGGCTGACGACCTCATCATTGACCGAGATGCGATTGTCCGAACCAAAGAACAAAAAGCCCAGGCAAGCAATAATGGCAATTTTGCAAGCCAGCGCTAATGCGACATTGCGCGTAAGGCGCTTGTCAGAATGAACGGTGTTCAATTTTTTATTCGGCATGGGTTAAGGATACCGAAAACCAAGACTTTGGAGAGAAACATTGTAAGAAAAACGCCAAAAACTATTGCACTCATAGAAAAAGCGAGCAGTTGCTCGCTTTTTTGAGATGAGAAGAAAAATTACTTCTCAGCGCTTGTTTGCGCTTCGGCCTCTTCTTCTTCGCGACTCTTCATCGAGATACGAACGGTGGGAGGCGGTGCTTTTGCGTCTTCAGCCGTCTTGCCCCAAATGCTCAACAAATCGTCTTGCGTGGGAACGGCTCCGGCAGCAACGGTTGCACGACGAGCCGTCACGGATTCACGAACAATCTTTTCAATGATGTCCAAGGGGATGCGATTTAAGTCCGGGAAAAAGAGGCTTTGACGCTCAAGATCCACTTGGATGAACTTGTCGCTGAAAGATTCAATCACGCTCTTTTCAGCAACGAATAACGTCATGTCCTTTTCGCCTGATTCGAGAGCAAAAAGAGGGCCTTGCAATTCATAGAATGCCAAAGACTGACGCATGCTCTCGCGAACGCCGCGTGCGGAACGACGAATTAAACTACAGATTTTTGCCATCGCGACACGACGATCGGTCGGAAGGCTCTGAAGGTAATCACCAACGGTCGCCATCTTCTTAATACCCTTGAAATAATTTATAAAAATAGTCTTTAATTGTAGCTAAATTCGCTTGATTTTTCAAGGTATTTGGTCTATTTTTGAGCGATAGAAGATGAAATCAGCCGTGAAGGGGACTCTTGCCAGTTGTCCTCTTTTTTCTTTTGTACACACGGTGGTGGGTACTCCGCCTTTGGCATTAAGACGTTGGACATATTGAATTTGAGACAAGCGCCCATAACCGTCTCTACTGGCAACAGCAAAAAGGGCATCGGACAAATCATTTTTCCCTTGTGGTGCAGTAGACACAATTCGAGTGGTTAGGCGTGAGCCGTCATTGTGAACAAAAGTGAAGTTATAGCCATGCTTAGCAACGGCTTGACTTGTCTGTGGATCGAAAAGATAAGCGTTCGGAGCTTCAAATTTCCAATACCAACCACGAGCGTCAATTAAGCAACGAAAGACTTGTTCACCAGAGGCTTCTAAGCGGAAAGCTTCCTCAGAGGCTTCGGGAGGCGTGATAGAAGGTGGCTTGACCGAAGAACAAGCGCACAATGTGGCAGTGATTGCAATTAATGACAAACGAAACAGTGAACGCATTTTTGTCTCATGAAATAAGGTTGGATCAACACCATTAAAGTTTACGGCAATTCAGCACGCCGTATAAGTCTTCAAATTGTTAATTTTTTTGATGTCATCGGCGTGAAAGAAAAATCGGGTAAGATCAAAAGTACCATTTAATGATGAAATCACATGCACTGGTTTATTTTGATTGTTGCCGGCCTATTTGAATCCGTCTTCGCCTTTTGTCTGGGAATGATGAAAGAGACGGTGGGGACTGCCTATTACTTATGGGGCGGTGGCTTTTTATTGAGTCTTTTTCTGAGTATGGTTCTATTGGCTTACGCTACGAAAGAGCTGCCAATTGGTACTGCCTATCCTGTGTGGACGGGAATCGGGGCTGTGGGGACAGTGCTTTTAGGCATTATGTTTTTTAATGAACCGGCCACTTTTTTGCGTCTATTTTTTATTACGACCTTGATTGCTTCAATTGTGGGGTTAAAAATGGTTTCACACGAGAGGGGTTAAGCAATGGATTGGTTGATTCTCATTGTGGCCGGTTTCTTTGAGGCGGCCTTTGCCTTTTGTCTTGGCAAACTCAAAGGAACGCAGGGGCGTCGTTATCGATTGTGGTTGTTGGGCTTCGTGGTTTGTTTGACGATTAGTATGTGGTTGTTGGCCGTAGCAGTTCAAACCTTGCCGATTGGAACAGCTTATCCTGTTTGGACGGGGATCGGTGCGGTCGGAACGGTCCTTTTAGGAATTCTTGTTTTGGGTGAACGCGCTTCTTTTGCCCGATTATTTTTCATCACTACTTTGATTGCTTCAGTGATTGGACTAAAAGCGGTTGCTTGAAGTCCGTCATTCTTTTTGAAATTCTTACTTCCTACCTCTTTTGGCTTTTCTCTAGGCATAAGAGCCTAACAGCTTGAAGTTCGTCATAGGGCGAAAACCCTAGCCGTTGACGAATTTGCTTGATAAAGCAACAGTCGGGTGAATAAAACTTGTTATGGTTAGGTTAAGTTTTTTGGCGCACTTCGCCAAACATGGATTTAACCCAAAATAAGAAGAAGATTCTATTATGCCCAAACGTATCATGATTAAATTTGCGATGCCTTTCTTGCAGGCTTCGCTTGTTAAACAAATTCTCGTCGCCCTTATATTGGGTGTCGGCTGTGCCTATATTTTCCCGCAGCTTGCGATTTCGAGTGCCTTTTTAGGGACTCTTTTCATTTCTGCATTGAAGGCCGTTGCACCGCTTTTGGTGTTTGTGTTGGTGATGTCTGCTATTGCCAACCATGATGTTGAAACGAAAGCCCATATTAAACCGGTGATTGTCCTCTATGTCATCGGGACTTTTGGTGCCGCATTGATTGCCGTGACGGTGAGCTACTTCATCCCGACTCAAATCATGTTGGTGACAAATGAAGCCCAAGTGTCTTCCCCAGGCGGTGTGCTTGAAGTCATGCGCAATATGTTGTTGTCTGTCTTTGATAACCCGGTCAATGCTTTATTAAAGGGCAATTACATCGGTATCTTGGCTTGGGCTACGGGCCTGGGTGTGGCGTTGCGCCATGCTTCTGACTCTTCGCGTCAATTCATGGCGGACTTGTCCCGTGGTGTTGAGTTTGTAGTAAGCGTTGTGATTCGCTTGGCACCTTTTGGTATCTTCGGTTTGGTTTCGAGCACGGTTGCAACGACCGGTATTGAAGTCTTTGAAGGCTACTTGCAATTGCTGGCCGTTTTGTTGGGCTGCATGCTCTTTGTCGCCTTGGTTCTCAACCCCTTCTTGGTTTGGTGCTGCATTCGCAAAAATCCCTATCCTTTGACGATTGCTACGCTTCGCGAAAGTGGTGTGATGGCTTTCTTTACCCGCTCGTCCGCAGCAAACATTCCTGTGAACATGGGGATGTGCCGTCGTTTGAATTTGGATGAAGGCACCTATTCCATCACGATTCCTTTAGGCGCTACCATCAATATGGCCGGTGCTGCCATCACGATTACGGTTTTAACGTTGGCCGCTGCTCACAGTTTGAACATTGAAGTGAGTTTCTGGACGGCACTCGTTTTAAGTTTCATCGCTTCTGTTTGTGCTTGTGGTGCTTCTGGCGTACCGGGTGGCTCCTTAATGTTGATTCCTTTGGCTTGTGGTTTATTTGGTATTGATGCAACGGTAGCCATGGAAGTGGTCGCTGTTGGCTTTATCATCGGTGTGTTGCAAGACTCGGCTGAAACGGCTTTAAATTCTTCCTCTGACGTTTTGTTTACGGCGGCGGCTTGCATGCGTGCTGAACGCATTGCTGTTGAAGAAGATCGTCACGGTCGTGACGTTCGTGAGTTGCGTTAAAACGAAAAAGAGGTACCG
>DYCH01000030.1:7028-12390 GCA_019418235.1 Sutterella sp. | reverse complement strand
TCTTTTGATAGAGGTTCCCGTTTTTGCTGAGGCGAATTAGGCTTCGAAGTTACCCAACTTGACGCTTTGACCGCCTTGAACCCAGACAACGCCGCGAGCCATCACGGTATCAACATCCAAGTCCTTCGTCAAAACACAAAGGTTAGCCGTAGCGCCAACATTAACGCGAGCTTCCTTAACACCTAAAGAGTCAGCCACGTTAGACGTGGTCATCATTAAAGCGGTTTCAAAATCGATACCGCCAGCGACCATTTCCTTGAGCATGGAGTGGTTGGCATTAACAGGAGCAGCCACGATAGCGATCATGTTGCCGTTTTCATCAAACTTCGGCATAGAACCGTTGCCGTCAGAGCTCATCGTGATGCGAGAGCGATCAACACCGGCCTTCAAAACGCGTTCGACACATTCAACAAACGGATAGACGTTGCCGCCACCTGAGGTAATGTCAATCACGCCACCCTTCTTGGCAAATTCAATGGCTTGTTCGAACAACTTCGGTTCACGACCCGTGTGTGTCGGAGAGAAGTGATGGCGAGCCAAGCCACGAGCAATCAAGCGTTCGAATTGTTCATAGGCACCGCCGAAGTCACCCAAGTGAACGTGCAAGACGCCCTTCTTACCGGAAAGCATACCGCCCATGCGAACGTCAGCGACAAGCTTGAGCATTTCATCGTCCGTGGGGAAGGAGCAACGGTGATCGGCCAATGCGATCTTCACGCCAAGCACAGGTTCCACCGCGATAATGTCCTTACGAGCGTTGCCCGTAATCGTGGGAGACGGGAATTGGTAAGAACCCGTATGCATGAAAGCGGTCAAACCTTCTTGGCGCAAGCCCATGACCTTTGCATAGAGTTCTTCGGGGAATTTCGTCGTCCCTTCCGTTCCCATGACGCCACAAACCGTGGTGACACCGGCACGCAAAAGTTGAGACGGCATGACGGGCGGCACTCGCGTTGCAGGACCGCCTTCGCCACCGCCACCCGTTAAGTGAACGTGTTGATCAAAAAAGCCCGGCGTAACCGTGGCACCTTGAACATCAATCACTTCCACTTCGCCGGGGAATTTGTAAGCATCAAGACTATCTTCGATGGCAACAATCTTGTCACCGCAAATTAAGATGTCCTTCTTGCCGACAGGGGCCGGGGTGTAGAGGTTGGCATTCTTAATGATTTTGAACATGGGAGCAGATCCTTTCGAAATCAAACAAAAAACAAACTTACCACTTCCCGATTGTGGAGAATCGGGATGGATTGGTAGGGCATGGAATGTCAATTCAACGCGCATCTTTTCGCGCAGAAGTTACCCATCCGTTTCTTCATTGTAGCCTATTCCTAACACCCTCATATAGAGGTGAAACACCGAGTATTTCTCAGCATAGGTATACTGTCGAAGTTCAGTAGATTTCTCAGATGACCAGCGAAGAAATATTAAAGAAGTATTTTGGCTATGACGCTTTTCGTGGCGTTCAAAAAGATGTAATCGATACAGCGGTTGCAGGCCAAGATGCTTTGGTTCTCATGCCGACAGGGGGCGGAAAAAGCCTCTGTTATCAGATCCCTGCGCTCATGCGCCCGGGGCTGGCCGTTGTCGTCTCTCCGCTCATTGCTTTGATGAAAGATCAGGTTGATCAACTCAACGATGCCGGTGTCAGTGCCGTAGCCATCAACTCATCACTCACCAACGATGAGGCACGTGGCATCTATCGACGTTTGCGTCAAGGAACCGTGAAGCTTCTCTATGTTGCACCTGAGCGACTTTTAAAGCCAAGCATGTTGGATTTCTTGGAAACGTTGAAAGTCAATCTTTTTGCGGTTGATGAAGCTCATTGCATTTCTGTTTGGGGACATGATTTCCGACCGGAGTACCAACAGTTAGACGTTCTTCGCACCCGTTTCCCTCAAGTTCCGAGAATGGCCCTTACGGCAACGGCTGATGAACAAACCCGTCAAGAAATTGTGGATCGTCTGCTCATCAACCCCAAACGATTTATCACAAGTTTTGATCGCCCGAATATTCGTTACCGTATGTATGAAAAGGGACAAGGTTACTTAGATCAAGCGGTCAATTTCATCTTGGGCGAGCATTTGCATGAATCGGGAATAATTTATTGCGCAACACGCCGTCGAACCGAAGAGGTCGCCGAACTTCTTCAAAGTCGTGGCATTGATGCACTCATTTATCATGCGGGTTTAAGCGCTGAAGAGCGGGAGTTAAATCAAAGAACATTCTTTGAGCGCCCGTGTGTCATGGTGGCGACCATTGCCTTTGGGATGGGCATTGATAAGCCGGACGTGCGCTTTATTATCCATGTGGATATGCCACGATCCATTGAGAACTATTTCC
This sequence comes from Sutterella sp., assembly GCA_019418235.1. Taxonomy (GTDB): domain Bacteria; phylum Pseudomonadota; class Gammaproteobacteria; order Burkholderiales; family Burkholderiaceae_F; genus Aphodousia. The sequence goes on along the minus strand of DYCH01000030.1, from coordinate 10,047 downwards.
AAGAAACTGGTCGAGCGGGGCGAGATGGTTTACCGTCAGAGGCCGTTTTATTTTACGGTTTGGAAGACGTTGTTCAGCAACGCTACTTTTTAGAAAATAGTGACGCCGAAGAGCTTCATAAACAAGTCTGTTTTCATAAACTCGACAGTATGTTGGGGTTGGCAGAAGCCGTGAGTTGTCGCCGCGAGTTATTGCTGTCTTACTTTGGTGAACATTCTCAAGCTTGTGGCAACTGTGACAATTGCGAAAATCCACCCCAAACGAAAGACGCCTCAAAGGATGCCCAAAAGCTCCTGTCGTGTATTTATCGTTGCTCGAAGACCAATCATTTGGGTTTTGGTGCGTCTCATATCATCAATGTCCTACGGGGTGAAGCAACGGATAAGGTCTTTGAAAAAGACCATCATGAACTCCCCACGTTTGGCATTGGCAAAGAACACTCGCTTAAATATTGGCGAAAGATTCTCCGCCAGCTAATCACGCGTCACTACGTTGATGTGAACTACGATTGCTATAACGTTTTAAGTGTTAATGCCAGAGCAAAGGCCTTATTAAAAGGCGAAGAAACTTTCTTTGTTCGCATTGATGGGCATAAGCAACTCAGTAGTCGCAAGGTCTATGATCACGATGATTTGACCGATCAAGAGCAAAAGCTCTTCCAAGTTTTAAGACGCTGGCGCAGTGACATGGCGCACGAAAAAGGATTGGCGGCTTACAATATTTTCCCCGATAAAACGCTCGTTCAAATTGTTCGACGAAAGCCGAGAAGGCCTGAGCAATTAGAGGGAATCTGTGGAATTGGGGAAAAGAGGATCGAAAATTACGGTGCCGATGTCTGCCAAGTCATTGATGGTTGGCTTGCTGCAGCCTCTTAAAACGAATAAAGCCGAAGGAGAAAACCTTCGGCTTTAAACAACATTAAGCGCGGTGAATTTCGGAGTTGCGAGGCTTTTGCTTACGATTGCCGAAAATCTTATCGAAAAGACAATTTGGAATCATTCGCAGAATCTTGGAGACAACACCCATTTGCCACGGAATCGTGGCGTAGGTGCGCTTAGCCATAATAGCATCTGCCGCACGCTTGGCGAACTCTTCCGGCGTCAAAATGAAAGGCATCGGGTACGGATTGACGTCCGTTAAGGGCGTTTTGACAAAGCCCGGGCTAATCGTCAAGACGTCCACGCCGTACTTTTTCATTTCAACACGCAAGCTTTCGCAGTACGTAATCACAGCGGATTTGCTTGAGCAGTAGGCTTCGGTACCAGGCATGCCACGAATGCCGCCAACGCTACCGATACCCACGAGGGTGCCGTGTTTGCGCCCGATCATCGGTTCGATAAAGGCATGGAAGGTCGTAGCCATTGAAAAGACGTTGGTTTGATAGACTTTTTCCATCACAGCCAAGTCTTCGTAATATTGCGTTTTAACGCCGACACTAATGCCTGCGTTGGCAATCACAATATCAGCACCGCCGACTTCTTCATCAAATTCACGGGCCATGGCAATCAATCGATCGCGATCGGTCACATCACAGGCGTAAGCCTTGTGTTGCTCAGCATTAGGGAGCGTTGCGATCAATTCCTTGATCGGATCCAAACGACGAGCAACTAACCCTAAAGTAGCCCCGCGAGAGGCAAACTCTTTGGCTAATGCAGCGCCAATGCCACTAGAAGCACCGGTAATAAAAACTTTCATAACGTTTAAATCTCAAACGGGAGAGTAATCGTACTGTCAACAGACTTAAGAGCTTCGCCGAAGCGCTTTTGAATACGAGCCAAGGCTTCCTCAGTATCGCCCTCTAAGCGCAACACAACGACCGGGGTCGTATTGGAGGAACGAGCCAAGGCAAAGCCGTCTTCCCATTCCACACGGATACCGTCAATCTTGATGATATCGGTTGCGTCATCAAAATGTAGCTCTTCTTGCAAACGTTGTACGAAGCGCTTGTTTTCGCCTTCTGCCATTTCAATGTGCAATTCGGGCGTATTAACGGCCGTCGGAAGGGCTTCCAAAACGTCAGACGGATTGGTGTGACGAGACAAAATTTCCAAGATACGAGCGCCGGCGTACAAGCCGTCATCAAAGCCCGGCCAACGTTCATCGTTAAAGAACAAATGACCGCTCATTTCGCCAGCAAACGGGGCTTGCGTTTCTTTGAGTTTAGCCTTGACCAAGGAGTGGCCGGTACAGCAAATGGTGGGAATGCCGCCATGGTTTTTGATCCAAGGAACCAAACGACGCGTGCACTTGACGTCATAGATGATGCGTTGACCCGGGTGACGTTCAAGAATATCTGCTGCAAAAAGCATCATTTGACGGTCAGGATAGATGATTTGGCCAGATTTGGTCACAACGCCCAAGCGGTCACCGTCACCGTCAAAAGCCAAGCCCAACTCAACATCTGAGGTCTTGACACATTCAATAAGGTCTTGAAGATTCGCGGGCTTGGACGGATCCGGATGATGATTGGGGAAATGACCGTCGATATCGGCAAATAATGCCGTGACTTCACAGCCTAAACGCTTAAAGAGCTCAACTGCCATGGGGCCGGTGACGCCGTTACCACAGTCAATGGCAACTTTCATCGGACGGGCCAATTTGACGTCAGAGAGCACCTTTTCCATGTAAGGCGTAACAACATCAATTTCTTCAATGTTGCCTTTTTGTTCACAAGAGGCAATGCCAGCCTCAATGCGTTGACGCAAGGATTGAATACCTTCGCCAAAAAGCGTTTCCTTGGCCATCATCATCTTAAGCCCGTTGTATTCAGGCGGGTTGTGAGAGCCCGTGACAGCAACGCCAGAGCCCGTACCGGTTAAAACGGTAGCAAAGTACAAAACTGGGGTGGGGGTCAAGCCGATGGACTTAACATTAACGCCTTGGTCCGTGATCCCTTGCATTAAGCTTTCGGAGAGTTTAGGGCCGGATAAACGACCATCTCGGCCGACACACATCGTGTCAACGCCTTTTTCTTTAGCCAAGGCACCAAGTGCTTGACCAATGGCAAAGGCGGCTTGCG
>DYCH01000030.1:0-7018 GCA_019418235.1 Sutterella sp. | reverse complement strand
ATCTACAACGCCACGGATGTCGTAAGCTTTAAAAATCGAAGCATCAATTTGCATCACAAAACCTCTTATTACTGTTTGCTTTGGCGTTCTTTACGCTCTTTTTCGATGAGCCAATTAAGAACTTCCATTGATTTCTGACGAGAGCCTGCCAAATGGGGGGCTGTCAAATATTTACCGGCAACGCCAATATAGGGCGTGGCATCTAATTGGTAGTCTTGCCAACGTTGGGCAGCTTGCTTGGTGCTCATATTGACGGCAAACGAATTGTAGAGTTTGTTCCATTCATTCAAGTCAACTTTATTTTGAGTCAACCATGCACTTAAGCTATCGGAACTCGTGATCTTCCCACCCATGATGTCTTGCCAAAAAAGGGGATGAAGGTCTTCTAAGCGACCTAAGGCATCAAAAGTGAAGTAAACACGGGCCAAGAATTCTGACGACTCATCCCAAGCCACAGGACTTCGAACCAAAGTAACGTCGCTAGGCATCTTTTTTGCCCACTCTTCAATCAAGGGAGAGAGACGGAAGCAGTGACCACAGGTATAAGAGAAAAAATCGACAACTTCGATTTTCTCTGACGACGAAGGGGCAACGGGCTTAACTAAAACATAGTCCTTGCCTTCAACAGGTTCTGCGGCAATGGCAACAGAACCTAAGCAAAGCGTTAATAAACCGAAAATCCAATTACGCATAATTAGTTCTGCGGTTTGTTACGAACAACCATGGAGTCGAAGCCATTAGCTGAGAGGCGTTGTTGCAACTCATTGGCTTCTTTGGCCGTTTCGAAGGGGCCTAACATTACGCGGTAGAGCGTAACACCAGCGTCAGTTGATTTAACAACGTCAGCTTCCAATGCGATGAATGCCAAGTCCGTTTGAACTTTTTGGGCATCCTTTTCATTGCGGAAAGCACCCGCTTGAATTCGGTAAACCGTTCCGTCATTTTGAAGCGTGTTGGTTTCTTCAGCCAACTGGCCGGAAGTCGGCGCTTCTACCGTTTTAATGTTGGAAAGAGCTTCCTCGGTTGCAGAACGCGTCTTGTTGTCATAAAGCGCAGCGTTCGGATCTTTTCCGTCCAATGCAGAGGCGTCTACCGGTGTAGAGGACTTTTGCACCTTTTCAACAAAAGGAATCGGCGCATTGGTGATGGCTAAGGCAACAATGGCCGATAACGTACAACCGAGAGCCGTCCCAATCAAGATGCCGGTCCAAAGACCGCCTTTAGAAAAATTGATTGCCATAAGTCACCCTTACATTTTTTCCGGTGCGCTAATGCCGAGTAAGGCAAAACCGTTGCGAAGCACTTGGCGCGTTGCCAACAATAGTGCCAAACGAGCATTACGGACATCGTCTTCTTCGACCAAAATACGTTGAGCGTTGTAGAAGGCATGGAAGTCGCCTGCCAAGTCCTTCAAATAGAAGCACAAGGAGTGCGGGGCAAAGTCCTTAGCGGCCAACGTTAAAACTTCAGGGAATTCGCTCAAGCGAGCCATCAAAGCAAATGCCGTCTTGTCATTTAAGGCGCTCAAATCAGCTGTAGCAGCTTCTTCGAGAGTCGGAACGGTAAAATTCTTTTCCTTGGCTTGGGCTAAAACCGAGCAAATACGAGCGTGAGCGTATTGAAGGTAATAGACTGGGTTTTCATCCGATTGGGCACGTGCCAAGTCCACGTCAAACACAAATTCGCTATCGGCCTTGCGGCTAATCAAGAAGAAACGAGCGGCATCTTTACCAACCCAGTCAACAAGGTCGCGCAATGTGACGTAAGAGCCGGAGCGCTTACTCATTTTGACTTCTTCGCCATCCATAACGACCTTGAGCATCTTGTGCAAGACGTAGTCAGGGAAGACTTCCGGAAGATCTAAATTGAGAACCTTGCCAGCGACTTGAACACCAATACGAACACGGGCAACCGTCCCATGGTGGTCAGAGCCTTGAATGTTGATGGCTTTCACAAAGCCACGTTCAAACTTTTTGAGGTGGTAGGCAACATCGGGCACAAAGTACGTGAAGTGACCATCGCTTTTACGCATCACGCGGTCTTTATCGTCACCGAACTTCTTAAAGTCGGTCGTACGTAACCACAGGGCACCGTCTTGCTCATAGGTGTAGCCCGATTGAATCATGGCATCGACCGCACGACGAACCAAGCCGTTTGTATACAAGGAGCTTTCCAAGAAGTAGTTGTCAAAGCTCACGCCCAAGGCTTGGAGATCGCTGTCTTGTTCGTTTTTCAAATAGCCGACAGAGAACACTCGAATGCTGGCTTCGTCGTTGACATCGCCAGACGCCGTGATCGTTTCGCCTTCGCGCGTTGTGATGGTCTTTTGATCCAAGAAATCTTGAGCGATATCACGGATGTACTTCCCTTGATAACCGTTTTCGGGGAATTGAATCGTTTCGCCCAAAATTTCCTTAGCACGGAGTTGAACCGACGTCGTCAACGTTTGGATTTGAACGCCGGCATCGTTGTAGTAGAACTCACGGCAGACGTTCCAACCTTGACTCTTCATCAAGTTGGATAAAACGTCACCAAGCGCGCCTTGACGGGCGTGACCTAAGTGCAAGGGCCCTGTGGGGTTTGCAGAAACGTATTCGATTAGGATGCTTTCACCGTTATGGTCTTTGTTTTGACCATACGTTGTGCCTTCTTGGAGAACCTTTTTGACAACGACCGATTTAGCTTCATCGCTTAATCGCATATTGATAAAGCCGGGACCGGCAATTTCAAAAGCTTGAATCAAAGCGGACGTTTCAGGATTAGCTTGAAGGGTTTCTACGAGGTTAGTGGCGATTTCGCGAGGGTTCTTCTTTAATGCGCGTGCCATTTGCATTGCGACATTACAAGCCAAGTCACCGTGTTCAGCAACTTTAGGGCGCTCTAAAACAACATTGATGTCCGTGACACCAAGAGTATTGAGGGCTTGAGTAAAGAGGTCGTGAATTGCCTTTTTTTGTTCAAGTAACATAACGGTTTGTCCAAACGTTTAGTAATTCAATAATGTACAAAACCCTTCTGAGTCGCAAAACGACGCAGAAGGGATCACAAAGCCACTAGCCTTTTTTTAAAGGGTTCCCTTACGAATTTGAGCGTAAGCCGAGTGGTTGTGAATGGATTCAAAATTTTCCGCTTCGATATGGTAGGCCAAAATATGCTCATTGGCATTTAAGGCAACGGCCACATCACGAATGAGGTCTTCGACGAATTTGGGATTCTCATAGGCGCGTTCAGTGACAAATTTTTCATCGACGCGCTTGAGTTGACTCCAGAGTTCGCACGAAGCACTTTCTTCGGCATAGCGGATTTGTTGTTCAAGAGAGACCTGACCGTCGCTGCGCGTTGTAATCGTGATATGGGAGCGTTGATTGTGAGCTCCATATTGAGAGATTTCTTTGCTGCAGGGACACAAGCTTGTTACCGGAGCAACGGTCGTTTGCAATACTCGGGTTTGTCCATTGTCGTGACGCACTTCATAACGAACTTGGTAATTCATCAAACTTTCAAGTTTAGAAACGGGTGCGATTTTCTTTACGAAAAATGGGAATTCAAATTCAATTTTGCCTTCTGTGGCATCTAAATCCGAGAGCATGCGTTGCATCAAGTCAATCAAAGATTGATGGCTAATAGGAGCATTGTGATTGCTCAAAAGACCAAGAAAACGAGACATGTGAGTGCCTTTTTTCTCAGCAGAAAGACCAACAAACATACCGACCTTGGCAACAGTGTTTTGCACACCGTTGGCCGATTGCACGGACACAGGAAACTCCATCCCGCGCACACCAACATATTCAATGTCGATATTGCGAGGGTCTACGCTCGATTGAACGTCAGGTAAATTGTTTTCAATTGATGTTTTCATAAGTGTCTTAATTTTCGCTAAAAAAGCAAAAATTTGCGAACGATTTATGGCGAAAAATCGAAAAATTAAGCAATTAAAAGATGAAATTGTATCCAAGTGTTTTGGGTATTGCTTTCTCAGGAGGGGACAGATTGGATTTTTTTGGATAAATATCAAGTGTTTTTGCTGTATATTCAATGGATAAGAATAGAAACTTTTGCAATGGACAAAGCCATGTTGCTCCCGCTAAAGTTAGCGTTGTAACAAATGACTTTTAAGTAGGAAAAAGAAAGACATGCCCATTTATATTTACAGGGGTGGCCCGAACCCTGGTCCTCAAAATCCGCTTTTGCGCTTGTTAATCAGTGTCGCAGTTTTAGCTGGCTTGATCGGTTTGGGGGTTTTACTTTTGCCGGTCATCGGTGCGGTAGCCTTAATCATTCTCGGCATTATTGTTTTTATGTTGATTGCTGGGTTTATTTACCGTTTGATTTACGGCGATCCTTTGCAACGAATGCGAGAAATGAGTGACGGTATGAGAATCAATCCTGAAAGTAACAATCCTTTCGGAAGTCGCCCTCAATCAGAACAAAAGCCGCAAACACCGAGGGCTTTTAAAGGACATCCACAAGACGTTGAGGATGCCGTGGTGGTTGAAGAACATCGGCGCACCGATAAATAACCAATCTTTTTACAGTAGGGGTGAGATCAGAAAACTCGCCCCTTCTTTTGTCCGTTCCCAAAGACTTCTTTGATACCATTGATGGGCGTTTAGTTTGGTGCTTTGCTCTTCATAGGAGCGATTAAGTTGAGCCAATTTTTGGGCGAATTCGACATCTATCACCATCAGCATCAACTCGTAATTAAGGTGCAGGCTACGTATGTCCATGTTGACGGTGCCAAAAAGTGATAAGTTGCCATCAATCATAAGACTTTTGGTATGTAAAACGCCACCCCTGTAGAGTTCAACTTCAATGCCGGATTGTAATAGGTCATCAAAATAACGGCGTGCAGCATAAGAGACTAATGAAGAATCTGTTTTTTCTGAAAGAATAAGCTTAACTCGAACGCCTCGAATCGCAGCGTTTTGAAGTGATAAGGCTAAAGCTTCGCCAGGGACGAAATAGGGAGTGACGATTTGTATTTCTTTTTGTGCATTATTGATCGCTTGCAAAATAATGCGTTGATTCGCATCATGACTGGTGCCGGGCCCCGATGGTACAAGCATGACGGTTGCACGGTCTTTTTCATCAAAACGAAATTGTTTTAATCGGATATTGGGAAGAAACTCTTTAGAGTCAGTGAGAACTTGCCAGTCAAACTTAACCAGTTGGTAAAGGCTTTCAACCACCTCACCTTTGGCACGAACCATGGCATCGACCCATTGTCCAACGGTATTGGAAGATTTAAAAAAGTGTGGATCAACCATGTTGAGGCTGCCGCTGTAACCAATGATTTTGTCAATAACGACAATTTTTCGATGCAAACGAATATCCGCTCTGGCTAAAAGTGCACTAATTGGGTTGACAGGGAGAGCTTCTTCAAGATGAACGCCGGCATCTTTAAAAAGATGAATCCACTCACTTTTTAAGAAACGACGAGAGCCGATAGCATCAACTAAGACAAAGCACTGAACGCCTCGTCTGGCTGCTCTAACGATGGCTGCAGAAATGTTGTCGGCTTTGCCACCCAGATCCCAAATGTAAAACTCCATCAAAATGAAGCTTCGAGCATTGTTGATATCTTGTTCCAGTCGAGTCAATGCTTCGTCGGAATCCCCGAGTAAGTGCAGTGAGGAATCGTACGTTAGGGGGTGTTTGCCTAATCGGTTGGCCATGCGAGCCAGGCCTCGATAGTGCAGAGGTGCGCGATTAGCTGTAAAAGAAATGCGTCGAAAGTACTGACGTTGTTTACGCATCGCTTTACGTAGTTTTCGGGCATGCCAACGACCCAAAGTGCGTTCACCAAGCAACAGGTAAAGAATGAATCCACCGTAAGGGAGAATGACGGTGAGCAAAATCCATGCAAAAGCACTACCGGGGGGATGACGGGTGAGCATTACGCGCAAGGTAACGCCAATAATAAGCCCTGCCTGAATAAGGGCAGCAATGATCCCGTAGGACAACAACTGATCTGAAATGGAAAACAACATACTCTGTTCCTGTGTTTAGACATAGTGTAACAGCGATACGATTAAATGATTGTAAGAATTGGATGCTATACAATTGGGCAATGCAAAGGAGCGAATAAGTGAGTAATTTAGAACTTTTGGTTATTGTGCTATCTGCAGCATTGGCAGGAACGGGGATTGCCGTTTTCATGCAAGGAGATTTGGGGATGGCGCTTATGTGTGTTGGGGCAGCGTTGAAAATGCTCTCGGGCCTCGGACGCATGCCTGTTATTGATTTTGAAAAGCTGATGAACACAACGTCTGTTGAAGATTTAGAGGCAGCCTTAGAGCAACAACGCAACAAAAACGATCAAAATAAACCATGGTTGTCATGGATTAGTGAGTTCTCTACCTATTTGATTATTGGAGGTTTTTTTATAACCTTGGTGGATGCACTTTAAAAAAATTATAAAAAACTTCAAAAAAGTCTTGACATTAGTTTAAAAACTTACCATAATTCGATTCTCGCTACGGAGGGATGCCCGAGTGGCTAAAGGGGGCAGACTGTAAATCTGTTGGCTTACGCCTACGATGGTTCGAATCCATCTCCCTCCACCAAGCGATCGTTGTTGAGGCAATGAAACCGAGGTTGCTAGCGGGATTAAACGATCCTCACACTTAGGCGGGTGTAGCTCAATGGTAGAGCAGAAGCCTTCCAAGCTTATGACGAGGGTTCGATTCCCTTCACCCGCTCCACAGTTCAGTGGACAATCCCGGATTAATTAATTTGGCCCATGTGGCTCAGTGGTAGAGCACTCCCTTGGTAAGGGAGAGGTCACGCGTTCGATCCGCGTCATGGGCACCAGTTTTCTATCCTTCTCGCAAGTGCGAGGAGATTTTTATAAAGTTTGTTCAGGAGTTAGCCATGGCAAAAGGCAAGTTTGAACGCACCAAGCCCCACGTTAACGTGGGCACGATCGGTCACGTCGACCATGGTAAGACGACGTTGACGGCTGCTATCACGACGGTTCTCGCCCAACAATTCGGCGGTGAAGCTCGTGCTTATGACC
>DYCH01000003.1:8338-10803 GCA_019418235.1 Sutterella sp. | reverse complement strand
GACAGCACCAAACCTCGTCAATTGTTAAAACTCACGGAAGATGAAGAAATCTTGGCGATTTGCTCGATTGGCGATGTTTCGGAATCGCTTTTTGATCACACGTTTTGATTAAAAAATAAACATTTATCAAATAGTTAGAGTGTTAATACTAATGTTCTAAAGACAAGTTTCGGACTAGGCTGAAAATGTCCTGTTTAACTCATTAAAGAGGTGCCTTCATGAGTCCGAAACGTCTTTTGTTAGCCACTTGCTTGGGTGCTGCCTTAGCAAGTTTTTCGTTATCTTCTCAAGCCTGCTTTACGATTATTGTCGGTAAAGATGCCTCAAGCACTGGCGAAATCTTAGTTGGCCACAATGAAGACAATGACCGTCGTATTATCACGAGTCAATACTGGGTGCCAGCCGCCAAACACAAAAAAGGCGAAACCTTATACTACGAACCCGGTACCGCCAAGATTCCTCAAGTTGCTCAAACATTAGGTTATTGGTGGAGTCAAACGTTAGCCCCTGATGGCTACAGCTTCTCTGACGGTTTCATCAATGAAAAGGGCGTGTTAGTTGTTTCTAACAACTGTGGCGACACTTATGAAAAGGATGAAAAGGTTAAAAACGGTGGCGTCGGTTACGGTATCCGTCGCATTGTGGCTGAACGCGCTCACACTGCTCGCGAAGCCGTTCAAATTGCCATTGATTTGACCACACGCTACGGCTACACCCATCAAGGTCGTACCTACACATTTGCTGACCGTAACGAAGCTTGGCAAGTCGCCCTCTTACGTGGCCATCGTTACTTGGCCCGTCGTGTCGGCGACAATGAAATGACGTTCTTAGCCAACGCCTACCTCTTTGACAAGATTGACTTAAACGATAAAGAAAATGTGATTGCATCACCCGACTTGGTCCAACACGCCATTAAGATGGGTACCTATAAGCCCGCCAAGGCCGGTGACTACTCCGACTTCAATTTCCGAGAAGCTTATCAGCCTGATCGCCGTCGTGCAGCAGATTGGAACATGGAGCGTGTCGCTACATTCTTAGAAATGATGACGGGTAAAGAGTCTCGCGACTACAATAACTTCCCGTTCGTTTTGACGCCTTCAAAGAAGATTTCAGAAGCGGATTTACGTAAGTTCTTGCGCGGTCAGTCAAAATGGGAAGAACGTAATCACGGGTTCCACCTCTATAGCCTCCGAGACATCGGTAACCTTGATACTTACGATAGCGTTGTCTTCCGTTTGAACCAAGACCCGTTGTTAACGACCACGTGGCGCACTAACGGTCGTCCGTTTGAAAACGCTTACGTACCGGCATTCCCCTTGGCAGCTCCCGCATTAGCCCAATCCTTCATGTCGCCTGAAGAAGGTTTGTACGCTCAATTCCGCTCCAAACCCAAACATCTCCACTACAGCCCCGATCGCAATGTCTACACATTCATTGCCACTCAAAGCTTCTTGGATTGGATGCCTGATGAACGCGAAGACTTCCAAGACGATATTGAAGATTACGAAAAGGCAATGACGAAGGAATTGGACAAGGTCCTTGTTCGTGCTAAGACCGTTGCTGCCGTTGATCGTGCTCGTGCCAAGGACGTTTTGCATACGTACAACGTGTTGTCCTACAACGAAATCTTAGGACTTAACTCCGCATGGCTTAAGAAGTTAAACCAACATGACATGATCATCATGAAGGATTCTTTAAGTCAAAAGGATACGGGTAATGTTGATGTTGTCCTCTTTGGTCAAAAGGGCTTTAACGTCAAGAAGATTGATGCTCAATGGACGAGTTTTGGCTCGGCTTACTCTAACGCTGATGATGAACAAAACCTTGAACGTGCCAAGCCCTCAAAGATCACCTTTAAGGACTTAAATGGTGACGGTTTTGAAGATGCTGTCATGACCTTCCCTGTTAAGGGTGCCACGGCTTATACGTTCCCAGGTGTAAATACGGAACTCTTCCTCTTTACACGCGTGGATGGTGAACCTGTTGCCGCATTTGATACGGTGATGATCAAGAAGTAATTCTTCAAACGTTAAAAGTTAGGGAGCTCAGACGAGCTCCCTTTGCGTTTAAACACTGTGATTAAGCTACTTTTTGTTCTGATGCAGCATTAAGCTCTGCCGTTTGCTCAATTAATGTCTCTGACAGTCTTTCAAGACCTTCCAATTCAAAAGCAATTTGAGCGGCATCGTCCGTCTCTTGAACAAACATGCGGTTTGAGGCTTGCGTCTGAGTAAGCCTACTCGCTTCAATTTCCTCCGGCATATCTGCAAACATCAACGAAAGCGATTGCATATCTTCCGTGTGCTGTCCGGGTGCATTGGCTTTAAGCGATTCTTCATTACGACGATTCTCACAAATCTCGTGCCATGCATCCCCCACCGCAAGTTCAGCCTTTGTCACATCGTTTGATTGCAATCCTGCCATCGTTGTCAATAACTCAGGCATTAAACTGCCAAACGCATAAT
>DYCH01000003.1:0-8328 GCA_019418235.1 Sutterella sp. | reverse complement strand
CATAATGATCGTTATGCAAATCATTTTTGGCATTACGTTTAACCGCCATATCCATTTTTGAAGCCAACGTCGACCAGTAATTCAGACCCGTTTTCTTATATTCTTTCCATTGACGCTTTAAATCCTCTTGAACAACGCAGGGCGCGGTAATCAATTCAATTTCTTGCACCAAACGGCGGCGAAGCGGATTGGTCGGATCGGATGTCTTTTCCGATGCAATGACAACCTCTTTCGTACGAGCATAGTTCGGAATGTCCTTAAAGTGCATTAGGAACCAGGCTTCAATACAAGGATTACTCCAACACAATTTCACAAACGGAAAACGTTTGGCTTGCTCAAGCACCTGATGGAAACAGACGTGAGAATCGCGATCAAAAACCAGCCATACCTCTTTCACTGGATCAATTGAGGTTTGTTGTTGCCAAAGGTACTCTTTGACGCCTTCACACAAAAGACCGGAAGGTGTTGTTTTAGGCGTTCCAAAAAATTTCACCAAGTGAAGAACTTTTTGCTTCTCCGCCCACGTTTTCAAATATTCAACTTCTGTTTGACCTTCGCAAACGATCAAAATCTTCTTTCCGTACTGAGTCATCTTCCTCTCCAAAGTGTGTATTTCACCTTATAGCGTCATTATTACGCCATATCCGTATCTGCATTATGGCAAATTAATTTGAAAATGTCATCTTTTTGATAGTATTTATTATACTATTTCACCTTATTGATCCTGATTTAGTGAAAATCACATGTACAATGCGTAAATATGATGTTTTAATTGAGCTTGTTCTCAAATCTCTCAGGACCGAAGGTGAGATCGTGAAACTCTATCAAATTCAAAATTGGGAAAGACGCAAAGTTCTTCAAGCCTACAGAGAGGGGCTTTTGACATGGGATGATGTGAGTCTTTACGACCTTCACCATCGCATTTGTTATTGGCCGCAGTTGACGGGCGATGATGTTAAAGCATTTAGAAAAGAAGAACATTTAACCCAATTTGAATTAGCAACGATTATTGGTATTGATAAAAGCACGGTTGTTCGTTGGGAGCAGTCATCGGATCCCCTGTCCTCACTTGCCAACACCGCAATGAATATTTTGAAAAAAGAGCGATTTAATATCATTCGTTGTGTAAAAATCAATCCCGATTATGCGCCTGAATACGAAGACGCATTAGCTGAGAATGAAAACGATTCAGAAGCGAATACGTTTCATTTTGTTCAACCGATGTTGTTATCGCAAAATGAACAGAAAAAGTTGCTCTCCGATAGCATCGTAAACGACGTGACATCGTTGGATGTTCGTAAATTGCGTGCGCAACTGAAATTGAACCGAAAAGAGTTTGCTCAACTGATGCGAGTTTCCGTGAGCGCAGTTGACAAATGGGAGCGCAATTTAACAAATATCCCAGGCCCGGTAAAAATGCTTGTTATGCTCATGAGAACGAATGATGACTTTGCTCAAGAGCTCATTAAGAAATTGAAACTTGCCAATCATGTTTTGGATGAAAAAGCTGGTAACAAATCCCCAAAAAAGAAAGATGATTTCAATCTCAAAGAAGCCATCAAGGCAATCAAGCCTGCTGAGAATGTGCCCTTTTTTTAATTTTTGCGTGATGCTTGCATTTTCCAAAAACATACTGCATAATAACGTTCTCGCGCGCCGGTAGCTCAGTTGGATAGAGTACCTGGCTACGAACCAGGGGGTCGCGGGTTCGAATCCTACCCGGCGCACCAGACAGTCCCGAATGCCCTAAAGGCATTTGGGACTTCCTTTTTCTGCTCCCCGATTTCCACTTTTTCATCCCTTGCTATCGGGTTATCCCTTGCTCGTTACCAACTCCGATTGTAAATCCCATCTAAGCACTGTTCCTTATCAAAAGTCGAGTTAACTCCTCTTGTTTGATACCCTCACCCAGACTATCATCTTTGGAGTTTTTTATTCGTACTAAAGGAGAGTATCGAATGTGTACCACTGTGATTGTCGGTAAAGCCGTCTCGAAGACCGGTCGTGTCATCCTTGGCCATAATGAGGATGCAGGCGGTCGCGTAATGCATCAACAGTTTTATTGCCCGGGCGGCAAGCATGCCGCTGGCGAAGTGCTGACGGCTGAACACGGTCGCGCTCAAGTGCCGCAAGCTGAAGAAACGTTGACGACCTATTGGTCCAACATGCTTCAAATCGACGGCTCTTCTTTTGACCAAGGCTATGCTAATGAAGCCGGCCTTGCCATCTGCTCCAATGGTGGTGGCAGCTCTTTTACCGGTGACGATCCCGATGAAGCCTCTTTAGGTTTAAAGGACGGCGGTGTCGGTTTCTTGTTACGTCGCGTCATGGCAGAACGTGCCCATACGCCTCGCGAAGCCATTGAAATTGCCGCTAAGCTCCTAGATGAATACGGCTATTTCGGTAGCGCCCGTAACTACTCTGTTGCCAACAAAGACGAAGCTTGGGTCTTAAACGTTGTCAAGGGCCACCACTATGTCGCCAAGCGTGTACCCGACGATCAAGTGATGTTGATCTCCAACATGCTTGCTATCCGTCACGTCGATATCAACGACAAGGAAAATGTCATTGCTTCTCCGGGCTTGATTGAATACGCCATTGAAAAGGGTCGTTACACGCCTGCCGTTGAAGGTGACTACAGTGACTTTGACTTCGCTGCTGCCTATCAAAGCGATGAAAACCGTCACGCTCCCACGAAGTCCTATCGTATGCGTTTAGGCTGGTGGAAAATCACGGGTGACTACTACAAGGACGAACTCCACTATCCGGAAATTTTGCCGCCCGCTCAACCCATGGGCGTTGAAGATGTAATCGAAGTGTTGGGTTTGACCTGCTACGAATCTTACGCCACGCGCGGTGATGGTAAAGAAGACGCCTTCCACGTTTCTGCTCGCGACATCTCTCGCTCTCAAACGCGTGAAAGCTGGGTTATGGATTTGCAAGACCAACCGCTCTTTAACACAATGTGGCGCTGCACGAGCTATCAAGACACGGGCGTTTATATCCCCTGGTTCCCGATGTCAGGCATCATTCCTGACGGCTACCAATGGATGACGTTGGAAGAAGCTCGAGAAAATCACTTTAATTTGAAGCCCGAATACTTGGACTTTGACTTGGATCGCAGCTATCACATCTATGCAACGATCGGTGAACTCACGAACTTTAACCGCGGTTTGTTGCCGGGTGTCACGCGCGTTAAACGCCTTTACGCTGAAGACGTCTTTGAACGTACGGCCGCTGTGATTGAAACGGCTCGCGGTCAAAGCGAAGAAGAAGCCAAGAAGACCTTGGGCACCTTTACGTGCGATGAATGCGACAAGATGGACACGGTCTACGACGCCCTCTTAGATGCCATCACCACGCACGTCATGAGCGTTGAAGCTGATACGATGAGCGTTTCGAAGGAAGAAACGGTTGAAGTGGTGCTTTATGGTAGTCCTGAATTCAATGTCCAAGGCTTGGACATCGATACGGTTTACTGGAGCTTGGGCTTTACCGGTAAGAAAGAAAGCGTCAACGCTCCTGCCAAACCTGTCTCTGTCCGCTTTGACGACATCGACGGCGACGGCATTGTCGACGCTGTCTTGACCTTCAATGCTCACGAAGTCGCACAGTTTGGCATCCCCGGTTGCGTCACCGATACGTACTTACGCGGCCTTTGCAACTGCTTGCGCTTCGTTGCCATGGACACGGTGCTTTTCACGGAGTAAGTCTCTGATTTGAATCGCAATTAACCGTCAGACCGCTTCTGTCGATGATAGAGGCGGTCTCTTTTTGCTCGTTTTCTGAGCATTTCTTCATAAAACTTTTGCTTTTTATCAAAAAAACTTAATATTCCTTCAGCGCTAATTCTTTGTATTTAAAGAACATTCTTCTTTTTCAGCGTCTTTCTAAGTATTCACCCTAATCACGTTAACCCTTTTAACACCTCAAATCCTTAAAATCCAAAACGGTTCGAAAAAAACGCGAAACACTTCTTTCAGAAGAAGTGCATTCTAAAAAGGGCTTAAAACATCATGAAAAAACCGATTTATAGCGTTCTGTATTTCCAAGTGATCTGCGCCATTATTGCCGGTGTCACCTTGGGTTACTTCTACCCCGACTTGGGTGCCTCCATGAAGCCGCTCGGTGACGGCTTCATTAAGTTGATCAAAATGATCATTGCTCCCGTGATTTTCTGTACGGTCGTGGTTGGCATTGCCGGCATGAAAGACATGAAAAAAGTGGGCAAGACCGGTGGCTTGGCCGTTCTTTACTTCGAAGTGGTCAGTACCATTGCTTTGATCGTGGGTCTCGTTCTTGTTAACACGATTAAACCCGGTGACGGCATGCATGTTGATCCCGCCACACTCGACTCGGCTTCGGTCTCCATGTACACCTCGGGCGATAAGATCGGTTCTACGACGGATTTCTTCTTACACATCATTCCGAACACTGTGGTCGGTGCCTTTGCTGAAGGTGAAATCCTTCAAGTGCTCTTTTTCTCCATTCTCTTTGGTGTTGCCCTTCAACGCTTCGGCGGTCGCCGTACGCTGATTTTTGACATCATCGAAAAGAGCTCTCATATTCTCTTTCAAATCGTGAACATGATCATGCGCGTGGCCCCTATCGGTGCCTTTGGCGCCATGGCCTTTACGATCGGTAAGTACGGTTTGGCTTCTCTTTTGCCGTTGGCAAAGCTCATGGGGACGTTCTACTTGACGTGTTTCCTCTTTATCTTTGTCGTGCTCGGTGCTATTTGCCGCTACGCAGGATTCTCCGTCTGGCGCTACATCTGCTACATCAAAGAAGAACTCTTGGTGGTGTTGGGGACGTCGTCTTCGGAATCTGCCTTGCCGCGTATCATGGAAAAGCTTGAAAACGCCGGTGTGAGTAAATCCGTTGTGGGTCTTGTTGTACCGACCGGTTACTCCTTTAACCTTGACGGCACGGCTATTTACCTTACGATGGCAGCCGTCTTTATTGCTCAAGCTTGCGACGTTCAAATGACGTTGGTGCAAGAAGTGACACTTTTGGCCGTGTTGCTCTTAACGAGTAAGGGCGCAGCTGGCGTGACGGGGTCCGGGTTCATTGTTTTGGCCGCAACCCTTTCTGCTGTCGGCCACGTGCCCGTTGCCGGTCTTGCTCTTATTCTCGGTATTGACCGCTTTATGTCCGAAGCTCGTGCTTTGACGAACATCATCGGTAACGGTATTGCTACGATCGTTGTCGGTAAGTGGTGCGGTGAACTTGATCACGACCGACTTCACACGGTTTTGGGTAAAGCCAACACGCACATGCCCGACAAGATTCCTGAATTGCCGGAACCCAAGGTATTTAAGGATCGTGAACAACTCCAATACATTCCGATTGACGATTACGAAAACCGTTAACTTAAGTACGCATCCACACAAAAAGGCCGCTTCAAACTGAGCGGCCTTTTTGGTGGCTTGAAATTTATCGCTTTAAATTAGCTGATAAAGAACAAGAAAGCTAATGTACAGATTTGTACAGGTGCAGAGCGTTTAATCACTTCAATCGGAGAAACACCTGCGATACCGGAGATCACGATCACACCGGCAGCCAACGGAGAAGACACACGACCGAACGTAGCAGCACAGCTGGCCAAGTAGCCCAAGTCAGGAATCGTCAAACCGAAAGCTTCTGCGTGCGGGGTCACAGCTTCGTTAAATGCGAAAGCGGCAGCGTCACCGGAACCAGTCATCACACCCAAAACGTAGGGGCCGACAGCAGCACCGAGTTTGGCAAGTTCAGAAGAACCCTTCAAAGCTTCAACGAAGACGTCAATCACACCACAAGCACGCAAACCGGCGGCAAACACACCGGCAGCAATGATCAAGCCCAAGATATTACCGTAGCCACGGCCCATGCCGTCGAAGAACTTACGGGTAATTTCAGCGGGATTAGCACGCGTGACGATCAACGTGTACATGACACCGACCAACATGGCCGTTGCCACAGAAATCTTAAATTGCGGGAGCCAAACAGCCACAGCAAAGAGCAACACCACCGGCAAGAGCGGGGCAAATGCAAAGAGTAAATTCGGGTTAGACGGCAATTCAACCTTATTGGCAGCATCATGGACGCCATCGTTATCAAAACCGTCTTTCTTGAAGTCACCGAAAATCAAGCAGGCAACAACCATGAAAATGATACAAGCGATGGAGATCAAGAGCGTACGCGTACCCGTGTAGGTCAAGTATTCCATAATCGGCCAGTCAGCCAACTTGGCAACGAAACCGTTGTGAGAAGAACCAGGAGACCAGAAGGACGGCAACGTGGAAGCGACCACCGTGGCAGCAGCCATAGCCGGACGGAAACCAGCACGGATCATCAAGGCGCAGATCGTCGGACCGATGGCGGCACACATGCCGGCCAAGGAAGAGATAGCGATGGAGACGATGCCCGTCACGATCATACAGCACGGCAACAAGAAGATACCGAGCTTATTCAAAGGCTTCGTCAAAAGCGAGACCAAGTGCAAGTCACACTTCGTGATGTTCATGACACCGGCAAAACCCATTGCCGAACAGATCACGATGATCAACGAGCTACTCGTCATGGATTTGTCGAATTGTTGGAATGCCGCATAGGGATCAAGCGACAAACAGCACATTAAAAAGCCAGAGGCCAGAAGCACTAAACGCGTTTCCCAGCGTTTTAACAGTCCGTAGACCGTGCCGCACACAACGATTAAGGCGGCCCACATAGTCCAAGTCATTGGATTTCTCCATTGGTTAAAAAAGTGAAGTTTTTCATGAGTTTTTAGGCCCTTCCGAGTCCAAAAACAGTCATAGCCTGTCATTTTATGGAGGGCAAATCTCAAACGATATTAGGATAACCCCTAGAGATTTCGTTAAATTCTGCAAACTTATGATAAGTGTCACATCTTAGGCAAATATACCTAGAAGAATTTGCCTTTTTTACTAAAATTTGATCCACTTTTTGGAAAAGTTTTTCCTTTTTCACATTTTCTTTTTGAGGTCTTAAATGCTCCAACATCACTACTACGGCAACTTCACAAAAGAAGAATTTGAAGCTTTGCCCGAAATCCTTCAACGCTTCTTGTCCTATACGCAATACAACACAACGAGTAATCCGCATAGTGACACTCTCCCCTCCACGCCAGAGCAAATGGCCTACGCTCAACTTTTGAAAGCCGAATTTGAAAGTGTGGGTATTAAAGAATGCAAAGTCACGGATAAAGGCATTGTCTATGCATGGGTACCGGCTTCGGAAGACTTTGAAAACGCCCCTACCTTAGGTCTCATTGCCCACATGGACACCTCTCCAGAAGCGAGCGGTGATCCCGCTCAGTGGAAAGTCATTGACTACGAAGGCGGTGACATTGTTTTAAATGAAGAAAAAGATATTGTTCTTAAACTTGAACGCTTCCCCGAAGTCGCTAAATACGCAGGCCAACCCTTGGTTGTAACGGACGGCACTACGCTTTTAGGCGCTGACGACAAAGCCGGTATTGCCGTGTTGGTGCAATTGGCGAAATACTTCGTGGATCACCCTGAAGTCGCCCACGCCAAACTGTGTTTTTGCGTAACTCCTGATGAAGAAATCGGTCGTGGCACTGCAGGGTTTGATCCGAAAGAATTTGGTGCTGACTATGCCTATACGATCGATGGTAGTGAAGTGGGCGGTTTTGATACCGAAACTTTTAATGCCGCAATCGTGACGGCTCACTTTGAGGGTTTAAACGTTCACCCAGGTTCTGCAAAAGACAAAATGGTCAACGCCATTCGTATGGCCATGGACTTCTTGAGCCGATTCCCTACTGAAAGTATTCCGGAAAAGACTTGCCGTTATGAAGGGTTCTTCCACCCGATCGGTATCACGGGTGCCGTGCGAGGCGTTGACGTCCGAATGCTTATTCGTGACCATGACAACACTAAGTTCGAAGACCGTAAGGCTTACGTGCGCAAAGTGGCCAAAGAAATGAATAAGGTGTGGGATGGTCGTGTGACCGTAACGGTCAAAGACCAATATTACAACTTGATGAATTACTTAAAGGACTATCCGGTCGTTTGCGACATCGCTCGTGAAGCCTTCCGTCGCGAAGGGTTGGAGATCGTTGAAAATCCGGTGCGTGGCGGTTCTGACGGTTGCCAAATTTCAAAGATGGGAGTGCCCACTCCGAATTTCTTCACGGGTGGCTTAAATTTCCACGGCGTCTATGAATGTTTGCCGGTTAAGTCTTTGCTTCGTTCTTATGACATCGCTAAGCGCTTGTGCGAAATGTCCTCGGAAGTAAAAACCTTAAACTAAACAACTCCTCTCTAATCTATGGATCACTCCCGTTTGTCAAGGATTAAATTC
>DYCH01000029.1 GCA_019418235.1 Sutterella sp. | reverse complement strand
AATTAGAAGCATTCAAATACGCATCAATAAATGCAAAACAAATTCGTAAAGGAGTTCAAGATGAATTTCAAAACTTTGATGGCCGCTGCTGCCATGACGGTTGCCTTAACCGGTGTTTCTATGACGAGCGTCACGGCCACGGCCGCTCAAGCCACGACCTACACGGTGGGTACGGGTGCTACCTACCGTCCGTTTGAATTCCAAACGCCCAGCAAAGAAATTGTGGGCTTTGACATTGATTTGATGAAGGCCATCGCTAAGGCTGAAGGCTTTAAGGTGGACTTTATTAACACGCTTTGGGGTGTGATTTTTGAATCCGTCAAAAACGGTGATCGTGACATGATCATGTCGGGCATCACCATTACGCCGCAACGCCAAGAAGCCGTTGACTTCTCTTTGCCCTACTTTGCTGCTCACCAATTGATTTTGACGCAAAAGGGTTTAACCGTTAAAGGCATGGCCGATTTGAAGGGTAAGAACGTTGCCGTTGTCGCCAACTCTGCCGGTGACATCATTGCTTCGAACGCCTTTGGTAAAGCTAGCAAAAACATCAAGCGTTTCGATAACACGCCGTTGGTCTTAGAAGAACTCTCCGCCGGCGGTGTTGACGCTGCGATCGGTGACGTTGGTGTCTTTGCTTACTACGTGACGCAAAACCCCGATAAGAAATTCAACATGGCTCGCGACGAAAAGTTTGAAGACCAATACTTCGGTATCGCTGTTCGCAAGGGCAATAAGGCCATGCTCGATAAGGTTAATTCCGGTTTGAAGAAGGTGATTGCTTCGGGCGAATACGCCAAGATCTACGCCAAGTGGTTCGGTGAAAAGGCTCCGGTTCCGACTTTGCCCATTAAGTAATTAGTCGCTCTTTGATAAAAACTACGCCCTGAGGTTGTTTTTCTGACAGCCTCAGGGCTTAACGCAATAACAAACAGGATTTTTTATGTTTGGTTTACGTTTAGATGTTTTGGTGGAATACTGGCCGCTTTTCATTGAAGGCGCTCAAATCACCCTTGAATTAACCGTCGGTTGTGTGTTCTTTGGCATCATTTGGGGCATGATTTTAGGCATGGCCCGTATGGCCAGTGCCCGCCACGAACCTTGGAAATCCATTCTCTACTACGGTGTTCGTTGGCCTGTGACGATTTGGGTGAGTTTCTTTCGCGGCACGCCCCTTTTCGTTCAAATCTTTTTGATGTATTTCGCCGTTCTTCCGATCTTTATTCACCCGGTTGACGGTTTAATCATCGACGGCGCTCTGGCTCGCGAACTTCGTAGTAACTACGGTGCTTTTATCGCAGGCTTTCTTGCCATTACGTTAAATGCCGGTGCCTACATGAGTGAAGTTTTCCGTGCCGGTATTCAATCGCTCGATAAAGGTCAAAGCGAAGCCGCTCGCTCCATCGGCATGACCTACTGGCAATGCATGCGCCACATCATTTTGCCGCAAGCTTTCCGTCGTAT
The DNA here is from genome assembly GCA_019418235.1 of Sutterella sp. GTDB lineage: Bacteria > Pseudomonadota > Gammaproteobacteria > Burkholderiales > Burkholderiaceae_F > Aphodousia. The sequence goes on along the minus strand of DYCH01000029.1, from coordinate 1,481 downwards.
GTTACCGGCCTTAGGTAACAACGCCATTGCCATTTTGAAGGATTCCTCCTTGGTCTCTGCCATCGGTTTAACCGAATTAGCCTACGCGGCTCGCACCGTTGCCGGGGCATCAGCTCGCTATTGGGAACCGTACTTGACGATTTCTCTCATGTATTGGGTACTCACGTTAGCCTTGGCTTATGGCATCAGTCGTTTAGAAAAACATTTGGGTAAGGGAGATGAACAATGAGCGAAGTGATTGTTGAAATTCGTGACTTGAAGAAAAATTACGATGACCTTCAAGTGCTCAAAGGCATTGACCTCGTTGTTCACAAAGGTGAAAAAGTGGTGGTCTTGGGTCCGTCAGGCTCGGGCAAATCCACAATGCTTCGTTGCATCAATGCCTTAGAAGACGCCAATTCCGGCAGCATTAAAGTCGGTGGCATTGAAATCACCGATCGCAAAACCAACATCAATAAAGTGCGCGAACACTTAGGAATGGTTTTCCAACGCTTTAACCTTTGGCCTCACAAGAGCGTGCTTGAAAATGTCATGCTCGGTCAAATGGTGGTGAGCGGCAAAAGCGAAGATGAAGCGCGTAAAAAAGCCATGGAAACCCTCACGCGTGTCGGTTTAGCCGATAAAGCCAATCAATACCCCGTTCGCTTATCGGGCGGTCAACAACAACGCGTGGCGATTGCCCGCACGTTGGCGATGGACCCTAAAGTCATTTTGTTTGATGAACCGACCTCTGCTCTAGACCCAGAATTGGTGGGTGAAGTCTTGGCCGTCATGAAGAGCTTGGCTGACGAAGGCATGACCATGATTGTCGTCACGCACGAAATTACCTTTGCGAAGGAAGTTGCTGACCGCGTCATTTTCATGGACGGCGGCGTCATTGTTGAAGAAGGCACTCCGGACGAAGTTTTGGTGAAGCCCAAGGAAGAACGCACGAAGGCTTTCTTAAAGCGCGTGTTGTAAGTCGTTTGGGAAATTAACGAAGGGAAAGAGGGGGTTTTTACTCCTCTTTTTCTTTTTGGCTACCGCTTCAGTCCATACCATCTCAAGCGATAGAAAGCAAAAAAGCAACCGTACGGCTGCTTCTAAGTGATGGCGTCCCCACGGGGATTCGAACCCCGGTACCGACCGTGAAAGGGTCGTGTCCTAGGCCTCTAGACGATGGGGACCTATGACAATCTCTTTTGGTGGTGGAGGTAAGCGGATTCGAACCGCTGACCCCTTGCATGCCATGCAAGTGCTCTACCAACTGAGCTATACCCCCGAAAGAGAAAACGAATTGTATATGGGATTTTTTACTTTTGCAAGTTTTTCTGCAAAAAATTTTAAAAAATTTCTAACTTTTTCGTTTTCTCCTTATCAACCAATGAATTAGAGAAATTCGTCAGAAACCCCGCTAATTCATTAGCGGGATGAATGGCGCAAAGTCGAAAGACTTTGTGAAAAATATCTATATATAAATCTAATATTGATCTATTTATGTA
>DYCH01000028.1:43408-45210 GCA_019418235.1 Sutterella sp. | reverse complement strand
GAGCGCAACCTTGCCAAGGTTGAGGTCGCGAGTTCGAGACTCGTTTCCCGCTCCAGTTTTTAGAAACGAGTTAGTTGTTAACTCTTTCATAAGCGGATTGGTAGGCCGGGTGACGGAATTGGTAGACGTAGCGGACTTAAAATCCGCCGCCAATATAACGGCGTACGGGTTCGATTCCCGTCCCGGCCACCATTTATTACGAGCTCGATAGTTTCTGACTGTCGGGCTCTTTCTACATTTGTGCTCGCAAAATTCTTGTTCTGAATTTCTTCCTGACCTAGTGTGATTGCTTTATTTTTTTCTCTGAGAGTTCCTTCCAAATAAAAGCTAACTCATTTTTCCTAGCGTAAAATACGCCTTCTCACTCTCACTTAAACTTGTTGATCTCATGTCTATTTTTATTGTTATCGCCCTTGCGATTGCGATTGTGTTGTTATTGCTCCGTGTGAAACAACCGATTGGTATTGCGATTTTGGCAAGTGGCCTCTTTATTTGGTTGTGCACCGATCCGACGTTTAAAGAATTAACGGATGCCGTCAAACAAATGTTTGCCAAGCCGGGGAACTATGATTTGGTGGGCGCACTCTATCTTGTTGTTTGCTTAGAGATTGAATTACGTAAGAGTGGTGCCCTAGCTGGTATGGTACAGGCCCTTTATCGAATGTTTGCCAGCCCCAAATTTACGTTAGCCATCATGCCGGCCTTTTTAGGTTTGTTGCCCTCGATTGGTGGCGCTCGCTTCTCGGCTCCGATTGTGGAAGAAGCCAGTAAAGGCGTTGAAATTACGGCTGAACAAAAAGCGGGGATTAACTTCTGGTTCCGTCATATTTTCGAATTTTCCAGCCCCTTGGTGCCGGGCTTGATTTTGGCCTGCGGTATTGCGGGTATCAAGATCGGTGATTTGATTCTGCACTTGGGGTGGCTCACCATTGTGGCTTTCATTGTTGGTTGGATTTTCTTGATTCGCCCGTTGAAGGTGAAGTCTTTGAAAAAGGTCGAAGAAGACGCCAACGAAATTCATAAACATAATGTTGATTTCATCTTGTCTTTGACGCCGGTGATCGCCAACGTTATCTTGATGGTGGGCTTTGACTTTAATGCTGCTGTTTCCATGTTTATCGTGGTAGTGTCCATGATCCCCATTTTGATGCTGATGAACCGTGCGGTATCCATCAAAGACATTTTCATCGGAGCGTTAGATTGGAAGCTTTTTGCTAACGTGCTTAGCATCTTGCTCTTTATTCAAATTTTGGATACGACGGGGTTGTTGGCTCAAATTGTTTCTGCTTTTGAAAACTCTGCCTTACCGATTCCTGTGATTATTGCCGTTATCAGTTTCTTGGTCGGGATGTTAACGGGTTTGTCTCAAGGTCACGTTGCCATCGTGATGCCGATTGTTGCCGCTTTGAGTATGGGCGATTTGACGCTTGCCGGTATTGCCATGGTTTTTGGTGTTGCAGGTCAAATGATTACGCCCACGCACGTTTGCTTGACGATTACGGTGGACTACTTTAAGAGTGATTTCTTTAAGACATTGGGTCCTGTGACTTTGACGCAATTAGTGCTTTTGATTATCTTCACTGCTGTGACGTACTTTATGTATTAACTAAAAGTTCAAAGATGCAAAAAAATCCTCAAAAGCGACTGGTTGGCTTTTGAGGATTTTTGCTATGTGTGCTCGAAATTAGTCGATTTTGTGAGCGTTATGAAGATTGAGTTCAGCCATGATAGTGGCAGAAATTTCTTCGATGGAACGGCTCGTAGAATTTAGCCACTTAATGCCCTCGCGACGCATCATATCC
>DYCH01000028.1:31539-43398 GCA_019418235.1 Sutterella sp. | reverse complement strand
ATCATATCCTCAGCAGATTGAATTTCGTTGCGGCAGTTTTCAATCGAAGCGTAACGGCTGCCCGGTCGACGCTCGTTGCGAATTTGAGACAAACGCTCCGGAGCAATCGATAAACCGAAAAGTTTGTCGCGCATGCCTTGAAGCACTTCAGGCAATTCGCCACGTTCAAAGTCTTCAGGAATTAACGGATAGTTGGCACACTTCACGCCGAATTGCATGGCTAAGAACAAGCTCGTCGGCGTTTTACCGGAGCGGCTCACACCCACCAAAATCACGTCAGCTTCATTCAAGCCCTTGTTCATTTGACCGTCATCGTGAGCCAACGTGTAGTTGATGGCTTCGATACGACGGTTATAGCGTTCTTCGTCAGCAATCACGTGGCTTCGGCCCATGGAGTGAGCGCTCTTGTGCCCCGTTTCTTGCTCGATTTCCTTAATAAAGCTACGGAAGAACTCAATACGGAAACCTTGGCAGTGTTCAGTAAAGGTTTTGTGAATATTGACATCCACAAAGGTGGAGAACACTAAAGGACGAACACCCGTGGAGATGTAAGTTTCGTTAATTTTGTTTGCTGCGGAAATGGCTTTATCGGGTGTATCGATAAAAGGCATGCGAACTTGGTCGTACTCGAGGTCAGAGAACTGCGTCAAGACCGAGTGAGCCAATGTTTCAGCCGTAATAGCCGTGGCGTCAGAAACGATAAAAACAGAACGTTTGCCACTTTTGGGAGTGGACTTAGGGGATGAAATGGTATTAAACATTTGTCCTTGTACCAAAAAATTACCCGAAATGTTTCGGTTGTCGCTACAATTCCATTATTCTAACAATCCATCTTTCTTTTGGGGGAAGAAAATGCCGCAAGGTCGTTTTGTATATCCGTTTAGCCAGCTGCGTATGACCGACGTCGATCGCGTTGGCGGTAAGAACGCCTCTTTGGGCGAATTGCTTAGCCAATTAACGAGCGCCGGGATTCGTGTGCCGGACGGTTTTGCCACGACTGCAGAAGCGTTTCGCTTGTTCTTATCTGAAAACAATCTCGAAGAACGCATCAATGAACGTTTGAAGGATCTCAATGTTGACGATGTTAAGGCTTTGGCCAAGGCCGGTGCCGAAATCCGTCAAATGATTGAAGATGCTCCCTTCCCTGCTGCGCTCGAAGCTGAAATTCGCGAATTCTATGAATGGTTGAAAGAAGGCCAAGAAGAAATCAGTGTTGCCGTTCGTTCCTCTGCTACCGCAGAAGACTTGCCCGATGCCTCCTTTGCCGGTCAACAAGAAACGTTCTTGAACGTTGTCGGTATTGATCAAGTGTTGGCTCGTATGCGTGAAGTGTTTGCTTCCTTGTACAACGACCGCGCTATCAGCTATCGCGTTCACAAGGGCTTTACGCACTCTGAAGTGGCTTTGTCTGCCGGTGTTCAACGTATGTGCCGTTCTGACCGCGGTGCCGCCGGTGTGATGTTCACGCTCGATACGGAAAGCGGTTTTGATCAAGTCGTCTTCGTTACGGCCAGCTATGGTTTGGGCGAAACGGTTGTTCAAGGTGCTGTTAACCCTGACGAATTCTATGTTCATAAGCCCATGCTCGAAGCCGGTAACTTCCCGATCATTCGTCGCACGTTGGGCAGCAAGTTGATCAAGATGGAATTTGATCCGGAAGGTGCTAAGGCCGGCCGCTCCGTCCGTACGGTTGACGTTCGTGACGAAGATCGTCGTCAATTTGCTATTACCGATGAAGACGTCATCGAATTGGCCAAGTTCGCTACGATCATTGAAAAGCACTACGGTCGTCCGATGGATATCGAATGGGGTAAGGACGGTATCGACGGCAAGATCTACATTTTGCAAGCTCGTCCCGAAACGGTTAAGAGCCGTCAAAACACCTCTGACGTTCAACAACGCTTCTTGTTAAAGAGCAAGGGTAAGGTGTTGGCTGAAGGTCGTGCTATTGGTCAAAAGATCGGTATCGGTGAAGTCCGTATCGTTCAAGACGCTAGCGAAATGGATCGCGTTCAAGCCGGTGACGTGCTTGTGACGGACATGACCGACCCGAACTGGGAACCGGTGATGAAGCGCGCCAGCGCTATCGTTACGAACCGTGGTGGTCGTACGTGCCACGCCGCTATTATTGCTCGTGAATTGGGTATTCCGGCTGTTGTCGGCTGCGGTGATGCAACCGAAAGCGTTCAAGAAGGTCAAGTGGTGACGGTTTCTTGCGCTGAAGGCGATACGGGTAAGATCTACGAAGGTCGTCAAGAAGTTCAAATCGAAGAAGTCAAGCGTGGTGCTTTGCCGGAAATCCCGGTGAAGATCATGATGAATGTGGGTAACCCGCAATTGGCCTTCGAATTCCAATCCATCCCGAATAAGGGTGTGGGTTTGGCTCGCCTTGAATTCATCATCAATAACAACATCGGTATCCACCCGAAGGTTGTTTTGGACTACCCGAACGTTGACGGTGAATTGCGTGACGCAGTTGAACGTTTGAGCGCAGGCTACAAGAGCCCGGTCGACTTCTTCGAAAGCAAGATCGCTGAAGGCGTTGCTACGATTGCCGCTGCTTTCTGGCCCAAGAAGGTGATCGTTCGCTTGTCTGACTTCAAGAGCAACGAATACCGTAAGTTGATCGGTGGCGATCGCTATGAACCCGATGAAGAAAACCCCATGTTGGGCTTCCGCGGTGCTTCTCGCTACATCGCTAACACGTTTGCTGAATGCTTCCGTATGGAATGCCGTGCCATGAAGTTCGTTCGTGACACGATGGGCTTGACCAACGTTGAATTGATGGTTCCGTTTGTTCGTACGGTTGAAGAAGCTCGTCAAACGGTCGAAATCATGGAACGCAACGGTTTGAAGCGCGGTGAAAACGGTTTGCGCCTCAACATGATGTGCGAAATCCCGTCTAACGCCGTTTTGGCTGATAAGTTCTTGGACTACTTCGATGGCTTCTCCATCGGTTCCAACGACATGACGCAATTGACGTTGGGCTTGGACCGTGACTCCGGTCTCGTGGCTGCCAGCTTCGACGAACGCAACGAAGCCGTTAAGGTGATGTTGTCCATGGCCATCCGCGCCTGCCGTGCTCGCGGTAAGTACGTGGGTATTTGCGGTCAAGGCCCGTCCGACCATGAAGACTTGGCTCAATGGTTGATGGATGAAGGTATTGAATCTATCTCCTTGAACCCGGATACGGTGGTTGACACGTGGCGTCGTTTGGCTACGAAGTAATCACGCAGAAGTTCTGAGCTCCGTTGACTCCTCGGAGCTCGCAAAAGCGCTTAGTTTCTAGATCAGAAATTAGGCGCTTTTTTTCTGTGCATTTGTTCAAAAAACATACGGTTTCCCCTATACTTAGGGGTTGTTCTCATTTAATTTGAAAAAGTTTTAGATCGTGCATGAATTTACTCTGATTGCAACGTTGGCTTGGGGGCTGTGTTTAGCCTTATTTTTTGGCTTTGTGGCAAGCCGCTTGCGTATACCTGCATTGGTAGGCTATTTGTTAGCCGGTGTTTGTATCGCGCCGACCACCCCAGGTTTTGTGGGGGATGTTGCATTAGCCAGCCAGTTGTCCGAATTAGGGGTGACGCTTTTGATGTTTGGCGTCGGTCTGCACTTTTCTGTTCGTGAACTTTTAAGGGTTAAAGCCGTCGCTATCCCCGGTGCCGTATTGCAAATGGCAGCTGCTACTGTTTTAGGGACGGCTTTGGCTTACTACTGGGGTTGGACTCTTTTAGCCTCATTTATTCTTGGCTTGAGCCTCTCGTGTGCCTCCACGGTGGTGTTGATTCGTGCCTTGCAAGGCTTTGGTGCATTGGAGTCGGGTGAAGGTCAAGTTGCTGTCGGCTGGTTGGTTGTTGAAGACTTAGCAACGGTTTTGCTTTTGGTGTTGTTGCCATCATTGGCTGGCGTGGTTAAAGACGGTTCCATTGGTACCGTCGATTCTGCTTTCCTTTGGACGCTTTTGGAAACGGGTGTGTTGATTGTTGGCTTCATGGCCACCATGATGCTTGTTGGTCGTCGGATTTTGCCTTGGGCTTTGATGCAAGCCGTTCAAACCGGTTCGCGTGAAATTTTTACTTTATGTGTGATTGCTATTGCCATCGGCGTGGCTTATGCATCCACCGAAATCTTTAAAGTGTCTTTCGCCTTGGGTGCTTTCTTTGCCGGCATGATGATGCGAGAAAGTGAATATGCTCACCGAGCTGCTCAAGATACCTTACCGCTCCAAGACGCCTTCTCCGTGATCTTCTTCCTTGGTGTGGGGATGCTTTTCGATCCGACGATTCTCGTTCGTGAACCGTTACGAGTGTTGGCCGTGTTGGGCATTATTATCGTGGGTAAGGCCGCTGTCAGTATCGCCATCGTGCGCGTTTTGGGATACAACTGGCGTTACGCTTTAACGATTGGTGCAAGCTTGTCACAGGTCGGGGAATTTAGTTTTATTTTGGGCGGTTTAGGCGTTTCTTTGGGCTTTTTGCCACAAGAAGGGATGACACTTATTTTGGCCGGTGCCATTTTTAGTATTGCTTTAAATCCTTTGATCTTTAAGTTGATTAAGCCGGTGCTCAATATTATCGCGCCCGAAAAGCCGTTGCCGGATCCGATGGTTTGGCACTCTAACTCTCATCAAACCCAAAAACGTGGCCCCATTGTGATCGTGGGCGCCAATTTGATGGGACGCGATATTTATGAATCTTTGGCTGACCGCAATATCCCTTGTAAAGTGATTGAACAAAACGTCAATCGCATTACCGAAGAAGAGTTAAAGCACAACTTTGTGTTGGGGGATGCTTCTCGTCCGTCCATTTTGGAACAAGCCATGGTGGGTGAAGCAAGTTTGGTGGTTTTGACGATTCAAGATGCGTTGATGGAGCGTAAGATTGCCGATGAAACGCGTGCTTTAAATCCGGATGTCCGGATCTTGGCGTTGGTGACCAAGGACGGCGACCGTGACTTCTTTAAGCAAGCCGACGGTACGCTTTTACCGAATGTTCTTTTCTTGGATTCTCGAAAAGAATTGGCAAAGAACCTTTTGAATTACTCCATCGGTTTCTACCGACGCAGTTAATTTAAGTTTCCAAGTGTGTTTGGAACTACATAATCGCAGGTTCGGAGCACCCGACCTGCGATTGGATTATTTGTTGTGACCGAAAATATTTCTCTTTTTGCGACGTTGGCTTGGGGCTTTGGTTTAGCTTTTTTGTTGGGGTATGTCGCGAATAAATTCAGAGTCCCGGCATTGGTCGGTTATTTGTTAGCCGGTGTCTGCATCGCTCCAACCACCCCTGGTTTTGTCGGGGATGTCAATCTTGCCGGTCAACTTTCTGAAATCGGTGTGACGCTTTTGATGTTTGGCGTCGGTCTGAGTTTTTCCATCCGAGATCTTTTGCGTGTCAAAGCTATTGCGGTTCCTGGCGCACTACTTCAAATGACAGTGACCACCTGTTTGGGGATGACCTTTGGTGTGATGTCAGGTTGGTCGTTGATGGCATCGTTCATTTTGGGGCTATGTTTGTCTTGTGCCTCAACGGTGGTGATGGTCAAGGCTTTGCAAACGCACGGCGCCTTGGAGTCGGGTGAAGGTCAAGTGGCCGTGGGGTGGCTTGTGGTTGAAGACATGGTTTCGGTTTTGCTTTTGGTGCTGTTGCCCACGCTCGCTAATTTGCGAGGAGCAGACTCCATGAGTTTTCATGACATAGCCTCTGCTCTAGCTCAAACCGCCATGCTGATTGTTGGCTTTATTGCCACGATGGTGGTTATTGGTCGTCGTGTTTTGCCTTGGTTATTACTCAAGGCGGCTAAAACGGGTTCTCGTGAAATTTTCACGCTTTGTGTTGTTGCGATCGCTATTTGCATTGCCTATGGTGCAACCGAAATCTTCAAAGTATCGTTTGCTTTAGGTGCCTTTTTTGCCGGCATGATGATGCGTGAAAGTGAATACGCTCACCGTGCAGCTCAAGATACGTTGCCACTACAAGATGCCTTTTCTGTCATCTTTTTCTTGGGCGTTGGAATGCTGTTTAATCCCAGCATTCTTATTGAGCGACCTTTTGAAGTGCTCTGCGTTGTCATTGTCATTTTGGTGGGTAATGGTTTAGCCAGTGTCGGCATTGTTCGTCTGTTGGGGTGCAATTGGCGTTATGCCCTCACAATCGGTGCCGGTTTAGCTCAAGTGGGAGAATTCTCATTTATTTTGTCGGCCTTGGCTGTTGAGTTAAATTTCATGCCTCAAGATCTGATGACTCTCATCTTGGCCGGTGCCATTGTAAGTATTGCTTTAAATCCGCTCTTTTTCCGCTTAATTGAGCCACTCATGAAGAAAATTTCTCCGCCTCGTCCGTTGCCCAACCCTGTGGTTTGGGGAATTCACCGTACAGGCAACTCATCAAAACCCAAAGGGCAGGTGGTTATTATTGGTTTTAATGTGATGGGGAAGTCGATCTATGAAGCTATGATGGATAAAGGCTACCCCACCTTCGTTGTTGAACAAAACATTAATCGTTTGACCTCCACTGAGGAGATGCGTCACTTTGTGTTGGGTGACGCAACGCAAACGTCAGTGCTTGAGCAGGCGCAGATCGCCTCGGCCGACTTGGTCATTGTGACGGTTCGTGACGCATTGAAGGAAAGAAGAATTGTTGATGAGGTTCGCATGATCAATCCGTTTGTTCAAATTTTGGTGTTAATTTCCAATGATGGTGATCGAGACTTCTTTAAAACGAACGAAGGCGTTGTGATGGATAACGTTGTTTGCATGGATTTACGCAATGAAATTGCGAAAAACATGCTCAATATCAGTGTGGCTTTAATGCGAGTTCAGCGTGCCCGCAATGAGTAAAGACTGCGATACAATCAAAGAATAGGTATTGACTTAATGAGGTCAAGGCAAGGAGTAATGAATGACATTTAGTGCAACAATTATTTGGCTCATTTGCGCTGCGATTTTGGGCATTTTAGAGCTGATGCTCACAACCTTTTACTTACTGGTTTTAGCGATCGCTGCTTGTGCCGGATCCTTGACAGCATACATAAACTTCTCGGTCGAGTGGCAAGTCGTCGCTTTTGCGGTAGTCTCCTTAATCGGCTCCGTTTGGGTGCGCCGCATTCGTTCGATTAAAACGAAAAGCGATGAACAAGCGCATGCCTTACAAAATTTAGACGAGGGTCAAACGGTTGAAGTGTTAGCATGGAAGGAAAAGGGGCGCACGAGCGTTCAATACCGTGGTGCTCAGTGGGATGCGGTCGCTGTCGATATCGACAACCTTGAAACAGGTTTGCACCAAATTGTTGAAGTACGTGGCAACACGCTCATTCTGAAAAAGATTTAATTCGCAAGGAGTTCTGTCATGGACGGATTTTTGACGTTTACGTTGTCGTTAGCGGCCTTGGCCTGCGTGTTTGCATTCCAAGCCATTAAAGTGGTGCCTCAACAGTCGGCTTGGGTGGTGGAGCGTTTAGGGAAGTTCCACGCCGTACTCTCGCCCGGTCTTAATGTGGTGATTCCTTTTATTGACCGTGTGGCCTATAAGCATTCCTTAAAGGAAGTGCCGTTGGATACGCCGAGTCAAGTTTGTATCACGAAGGACAACACGCAATTGTCCGTGGACGGTGTGCTCTTTTTCCAAGTGACAGACCCCAAGCGCGCCAGTTACGGTACGAGTAACTACATCATTGCCATCACGCAATTGGCTCAAACGACGTTGCGTAGCGTCATCGGTAAGATGGAATTGGACAAAACCTTTGAAGAGCGTGATTTGATTAACCAATCGGTGGTGAGCGCAATTGACGAAGCCGCTCTTAATTGGGGTGTTAAGGTATTGCGTTACGAAATTAAGGACTTGACGCCGCCAGCGGTGATTTTGCAAGCTATGCAACAACAAATTACGGCTGAACGTGAAAAGCGTGCCGTGGTGGCAGCCTCTGAAGGTCGTAAGCAAGAACAAATTAACTTGGCAACCGGTGCCCGAGAAGCCGCCATTGCAGAATCTGAAGGTGAAAAGCAAGCCGCTATCAATAAGGCCGAAGGTGAAGCCGCAGCAACATTGGCTATCGCAACGGCCACGGCTGAAGCCTTGCGTCAAATTGCTCAAGCCACGCAATCGCCTGGCGGCATGGATGCCGTGAACTTGAAGGTTGCTCAACAATACGTGGACGCCTTTGCTCAAGTTGCCAAGACCGGTAATACGATTTTGTTGCCGAGTAACTTAAATGACATGGGCAGCATGATTGCCTCTGCGATGAGCATCATGCGTCAAACGGATCCGGCAGCGGCTGATAAGGTGGTACCGACCTCTCAAGTGACGAACTTGGTCGATCGCTTGAAGTAATCCGAAACATTCCAAAATGAGCGCGGTCATCTTCCATTGGGAGCGACCGCGCTTTTTGTTAGAATTAGCGTTTGTTGAAAAACTTTTAGGAGCTTTGTGATGCAAGCACAAGCCACCGTTAATCTTGGTGACCTTGAGGTCATGCAAGCTTTATTTGATCGTTTTTTCTTAACGGTCTTTGATGCAACGGAAATCGATGATGAACAAAAGGCTTCTGAATCGTTAATGGAAGGCTCCATTGATCTTTTAGCGTGTTTTTCTCAAGAGTATGAGGGTGTCATTGTTCCCGACCATTTGCAGCTTGAAGTGCTTGCAAAACGTTTGGTCGATACGCTTGTCCCGTTGGGATTGGTCGAAAGTGATATTGCGCAAGAAAAAGATCCCAACGTTGTCATGTTGATCGTGATTTCAACGATGGCTGAAGAGTTTTTGCAATTATTGGCCGCAGTGCATGAAGAAGAACAAACACAAGAAGTGTTTGAGTTGCGCTGTGATGCCTTAAAGTCGAAGTGGATTCACTACTTTCTTGGAGAAGAATAAATGGCCGATCAAGCCCAAGAAAACCAACAACAAGTCGTGGCTCAGTTTGACCTCGCCGATAAAGATATCTTGACGCAACTCTTTGAAGTCGTGCTCTATGACGTCACGCGTCGAAGCAAGATGGTGGCAAACGGCGAACTCAAGAGCGAAGAAGCCATTGCGATGGATAAACAATCGGCAGCGTTTTTAGCGGCTGTCTTAGCCGGTAAAAACGAGCAATTTATTCCCAAACCTCACTGGACGGGCGATCCGTTAGCCGGTTACTTAAAGCTTTTCATGAAAGAGCGCTTGGAAAAAGTGGGTGTTAAGCCGGAAGATATCAAAGATACCCGCGGTATCTTGCAAACGGTGGCCTATGAGTTTGTCTGTGACTGCTATCAATTGATGAAGGTGGTTGCTCACCATATGGACACGATGAACTTCCAAGATGAAGGTAAGCGTTTGTGCATTATGTGGGCCGAACGTATGTTAGGTCTTCGTGAAACCGATCCCGTGATTTTCGAGGACTAAGATAGTGACTTGTCCCTTACGCTACGCAACCAAGCGTGAAACGCTTCCCAATATTTCGTCCTACCCGGTGGCCCATGAGGTCATTTTCCAAGCGGTCAAGAACACTTGGGAGCGTGTGATCAAGGTCATGGAATGCGAGATGGAGATTGCAGAGCTCGAAGAGGCCAATATGAATTTGGCCCTTTGGTTGATGGAAACTTTCACGGGGCAAAACGAGCATTTTTCCTGCGAGTCTGAATTTAATGAAGCGATGTTGTTAACGTCGTTAAAAGGGACGATTGGTGCTGAAGTGAGCGCACAAAATCCGAACTTTGATCTCGAAGATGACGAAGCGTTTATGTTTAACGCTTTTGCGTTCTTTGTGAGTGAAATTTTTGTTGTATTAAAAGAAAGCGATGCGATGCAAGTAGGATTGGACAATAATCCTGCGATTGAAGCTTTCGTTGATTTGTGGAGCTTGCGATTGACGGGAGCACCCGTAGCAAGTGACTTTAATAATTAAGGAGTAAACAATGAGCTGTAATGGTGATTGCAAGGGCTGTCAAAGCGAATGCGAAAAGCGCCCGCTTCGTCATCCGAGCATTACGGGTGCGATTTTAAGTCAATTCATGATGGACATGCACCAACGTGCGGTGGCCGCTGATAAGGGTGAATTGACCGAAGAGAAGATGGATGAAATCGATCGCAAGGTTTTGAATTGGTTGGGTGCGACCTTCACGGGCAAGAACGAACAATTCGAAATTGATGCTGAGTGGTATCCGAATGGTTTGGCTGGTAACTTGCGCTTTAAGCTCGGTAATGAATTGGCTCAAGCCTCGGGTGGCAAGTTGCCCGAAGACAACACCACGTTGATCTACTCGGCTTTCGCTGTTTTCATGGCTGAAGTCTATAACACGCTTTTTGAATTAGCCGGTAAAGGCATTGAACCGTTCGGTGAAGATGCCGCTCCGGAAATGTTGCTTTTGTGGAAGCGTTGGACGGAATTGTTAGTGGGCTTTGACCTTCACTTCCGTGATCCGAAGGCCGAAGGCGCTAAGGAAGAAGAAAAGGGCGAAGACGCTGAAGAATAAGCGTTTGTAGCTTAAAAAAATAGGGGAGGCCGATGTGGCTTCCCCTAAATATTTGTGTTTGTCACACGTTAGCGATTGCGGGTTTTAAGCAAACGTTGACGATCGCGTTCCCATTGCTTTTTGCTTTCGTCTTCACGCTTTTCGTATTGACGCTTACCCTTGGCAAGACCGACGGTCAATTTCACACGACCGCGAACGAAGTGCATATCCAGCGGAATGAGTGTGAAACCAGCGCGTTCAACCTTACCCGTGAATTTGTCGATCTCACGGGAATGCATCAAAAGCTTACGAAGACGCGTGGGATCGGCTTTTTCATGGGTACTTGCCGTCTTCAAGGGCGTAATGTGGGCGTTCAACAAAAAGAGCTCACCATTACGAATAATGATGTGGGCTTCTTTAATTTGAGCGCGACCCTCACGGATCGATTTGACTTCCCAGCCTTGAAGAACCATCCCGGCTTCAATCTTCTCTTCAATGTAGTAATCAAAGAGGGCTTTGCGATTAACAATATTGGCCATGTTTTCCAATTAATAAAACTGATTTAGAACACATCATTTTAGCAATTAAGAGGTCTCTTTTTAATGCGTTGTTGTAATTATTCGAAAACAAAAACGGGGAGAGTTTGAAGAGAAATGGTATTTTCGTTAAACTTTTTCGTCTCTTTATAGGTGGAAAAGATGCATATTTTTGTCGCTCTCGTTAATGCTGATCAAGTTCAACTCACGGAACTCGAACTCGCCGATGGTGCTCGTGTCGAGGATGCTTTAAAAGCTGCCGGTGTAACGCCTTCGCAAAAGCATACGTTGGCTGTTTGGAATGAGCGCTGCGAGGCTGATCGCCTTTTGGTTGACGGTGATCGCATTGAAATTTTGCCGCCTTTAACCGTTGATCCGATGACCGCTCGCCGCCTTCGTGAAGAAAAAAATCACTCAGGAAACAATGCCTTAGCGATGGGGCGCAATGGTGGCAAGCATCGACTTTTCTAGTTAATCGGTAAAGTTTTTTGCGTATGAGCAAAAAAACTTAATTTTTTTGCCCAAAGTGTTTCAAATAGGATAAAATGCGTTGTTAATCTAAAAACGCCACCTAGTGGCGAGTGCCGAATTCCTTTTCTTTTTTTCGACAGAGGTTAACATGCGTATTAGACAGAAGGCTCTTACCTTCGATGACGTGCTTCTCGTTCCGGCTCACTCGGAAATCCTTCCTCGAGACACGATCCTCACCACCAAAATCACCCGCAACTTAAGCTTGAACATTCCGATGGTCTCCGCTGCTATGGACACCGTGACGGAATCTGGCTTGGCCATTGCTTTGGCTCAAGAAGGTGGCGTCGGTTTCATCCACAAGAACATGACGGCTAAGCAACAAGCCGCTGAAGTGGCTCGCGTTAAGCGTCACGAAGCCGGGATGGT
>DYCH01000028.1:1108-31529 GCA_019418235.1 Sutterella sp. | reverse complement strand
TCACTGTTACGCCTGGCATGACCGTTGGCGAAGTGTTGCGTGTTAGCCGTGAACGTCACATCTCCGGTCTTCCGGTGGTTGACGGCCGCAAGGTTTTGGGTATGGTCACCTCTCGTGACTTGCGCTTTGAAACGCGCATGGACATCCCTGTTTCTCAAATCATGACGCCGGCTGAACGCTTGGTTACGGTTCGCGAAGGTGCAAGCTTGGACGATGCCAAGCGCTTGATGCACGAACACCGCGTTGAACGCGTGTTGGTTGTTGACGCTGACTTCAACCTCTCTGGTTTGATGACAGTTAAGGATATCATCAAGGCCGGTTTGCACCCCAATGCTGCTAAGGACTCTCATGGTCGCTTGTTGGCTGGTGCTGCTGTTGGCGTTGGTGCCGGTACGGAAGAACGTATTGAATTGTTGGTCAACGCCGGTGTTGACGTGATCGTGGTTGACACGGCTCACGGCCACTCCAAGGGCGTGCTCGATCGCGTTGAATGGGTTAAGAAGAACTACCCCGACTTGCAAGTGATCGGTGGTAACATCGCTACGCCTGAAGCCGCTTTGGCTTTGGTTGATCGCGGTGCTGATGGCGTTAAGGTCGGTATCGGCCCGGGTTCTATTTGTACGACCCGTATCGTTGCCGGTGTCGGTGTTCCGCAAATCACGGCCGTTGCTACGGTTGCTGACGCATTGAAGGACACGGGCGTTCCGTTGATCGCTGACGGCGGTATCCGCTTCTCTGGTGACATTGCTAAGGCTATCGCAGCCGGTGCCAATGCCGTGATGATGGGTGGTATGTTCGCCGGTACCGATGAAGCTCCGGGTGAAGTGGTTCTCTACCAAGGTCGCTCCTTCAAGAGCTACCGCGGCATGGGTAGCCTTGGCGCTATGACCAAGGGTTCTGCTGACCGCTACTTCCAAGACAACAATTCCGGCAACATCGACAAGTTCGTTCCGGAAGGTATTGAAGGTATGGTTCCGTACAAGGGTCCGCTCGCTCAAATCGTTTATCAAATGATCGGTGGCTTGCGCTCTTCCATGGGCTACTGCGGTTGTGCTACGATTGACGAAATGCGCAATCGTGCTGAATTCGTCGAAATCACGGCCGCCGGCTGGCGTGAATCTCACGTCCATGACGTCCGTATCACGAAGGAAGCTCCGAACTACCGTCAAGAACACTAATCTTGATTAGTTAAGAAAAAGCGCGAAACATTTCGCGCTTTTTCTGGTTTTAACCACATAGAAAGGCCAAAAAATCATGGCTCATGATCGTATTCTCATCCTTGACTTCGGCTCTCAAGTCACGCAGTTGATCGCACGTCGCGTGCGCGAAGCTCACGTGTACTGCGAAGTTTGTCCCAACGATGTCAGCGAAGAATTTATTCGCGAATTTAACCCCAAAGGCATTATTTTGTCGGGTTCTCACATGAGTGCCTACGAAGAAAATAATGACCAAGCAAGCGAAGCCGTTTTCTCAGCCGGTGTTCCTGTTTTGGGGATCTGCTACGGTATGCAAACCATGGCTCAACAATTGGGTGGCAAGGTTGAAAATATTGGTAAGCGAGAATTCGGCTACGCTGAAGTGAAGTCTCACGCCAATAACCGTTTGTTTGACGGTATTGAAGATTTTAAAAACGAAGAAGGCGACTCCATCCTCAAGGTTTGGATGAGCCACGGTGATAAGGTCACGCAAATCCCGCCCGGATTTGAAGTGATGTGCTCCACGCCCTCTTGCCCCATTGCCGGGATGTGCGATGAAAAGCGCGGATTTTATGCCGTGCAATTCCACCCGGAAGTTACGCACACCGTCAAGGGTCGCGATCTTTTAAATCGCTTCGTTCTCGATATTTGTAAGGCTGAACCTTCTTGGATCATGGGTGACTATGCCAAAGAAGCCATCGCAAAGATTCGTGAAGAAGTGGGCGAAGAAGAAGTTATTTTGGGCCTCTCCGGTGGCGTTGACTCCTCGGTTGCTGCCGCTTTGATTCATGAAGCCATTGGCGATCAGCTTACTTGCGTTTTCGTTGATACCGGTCTTTTGCGTAAGAACGAACGCCAACAAGTCGAAGAAACGTTCCAAAAGAACATGGGCTTGAAGTTGATCGTGGTTGACGCAGAAACGCGTTTCTTGAAGGCTTTGGAAGGGGTGAATGATCCTGAACAAAAGCGCAAGATCATCGGTCGCGAATTCGTGGAAATCTTCCAAGAAGAAGCCGGTAAGTTAACGCAAGCCAAGTGGCTTGCCCAAGGCACGATTTATCCTGATGTGATTGAATCGGCCGGTGCCAAGACGAAGAAGGCTAAGACCATTAAGAGCCACCACAATGTGGGTGGTTTGCCTGAAACGTTGCACTTGAAGCTCTTAGAGCCGTTGCGTGATTTGTTCAAGGACGAAGTCCGTGAATTGGGTATCACGTTAGGGTTGCCCGCTGAAATGGTTTACCGTCATCCGTTCCCGGGTCCGGGTTTGGGTGTGCGTATTTTGGGTGAAGTCAAAAAGGAATACGCTGACCTTTTGCGTGAAGCCGATGCGATCTTTATTGAAGAATTGCGTGAAGCTGGTCTTTATGACAAGGTAAGCCAAGCCTTCGTGGTCTTTATGCCGGTTAAGAGCGTGGGCGTTATGGGCGACGGCCGCACCTATGAATGGGTTGTGAGCTTACGTTGCGTTGAAACGTCTGACTTCATGACGGCTCACTGGTCTCATTTGCCCTATGAACTCTTAGGCAAGGTTTCTAACCGCATCATCAATGAAGTCCGTGGCATTAACCGTGTGGTTTATGACATCAGCGGTAAACCGCCTGCCACGATTGAGTGGGAATAATCTTTTTGTGCCTTTGGGCCCAATGAGTTAAAGAAAAAGGTTCCAGATTGAAAAAAATCTGTGACCTTTTCTTTTTCAAGATTTCGTCTCTTGTTATAATCGAAAGGTTAGATATATTTCCTCGTAAACCCTAGTGATTTATGAGGATATGGGAAGTTTTCTTTTAATTTGTTAGGAGTATTCCGATGTCCACTATCGTTCGTCCCGAAAGCATGCAACGCATCAACAATGAAGCGTTGGCGACGGCTTTCATTGAAGAACAAGTGAAGTTGATCCGTGAACAAGTCGGTGACAAGAAGGTTTTGCTTGCTTTGTCTGGCGGTGTTGACTCTTCTGTGGTTGCTGCTTTGTTGATTAAGGCCATTGGCCAACAATTGGTTTGCGTGCACGTGAACCACGGTTTGTTGCGCAAGGGTGAACCGGAACAAGTGGTTGAAGTCTTCCGTAACCAAATGAACGCTAACTTGGTTTATGTTGACGCCGTTGACCGCTTCTTGGATAAGTTGGCCGGTGTTGCTGATCCTGAAACCAAGCGTAAGGTGATTGGTGCTGAATTCATCCGCGTTTTCGAAGAGGAAGCTCGTAAGCAAGAAGGCATTGAATTCTTGGCTCAAGGCACGATTTATCCGGACATTTTGGAAAGTCATGGTGTGAAGGCTCACCACAACGTCGGTGGCTTGCCTGAAGACCTCCAATTCGGTTTGGTTGAACCGTTGCAATTGCTCTTTAAGGACGAAGTCCGTATGGTCGGTAAGACCCTCGGTTTGCCCGATGGCATGGTTTATCGTCAACCGTTCCCGGGTCCGGGTCTTGGTGTTCGTTGCTTGGGCGCTATCACGCGTGACCGTTTGGAAGCTGTTCGTGAATCTGACGCTATTTTGCGTGAAGAATTCGCTAAGAACGGTTTGGAAGGCAAGGTTTGGCAATACTTTACGGCTATCCCGGACTTCAAGAGCGTTGGCGTGAAGGACAACAAGCGCACGGACGCTTGGCCTGTGATCATTCGTGCCGTCAACACTGTTGACGCCATGACCGCTACGGTTGAAGATGTCCCGTTTGCTTTGTTGCAACACATCACGCAACGTATCACCAACGAAGTTGAAGGTGTTAATCGTGTGGTCTTTGACTTGACGCCGAAGCCCACGGGCACGATCGAATGGGAATAAGCAGAATTAGCTAATCACTGTTCTGATTAAAGGGAAGGTTGAGATCATTAATTTGGTTTCAACCTTTTTTTCTTTCTTTCGAAAATCTACAAATACTTCTTGCCACCTTGCTAATCTTGCTACTAATTATGATTAGTAGCAAGATTAGTAGTGGTTAGTAGCAAGGAGATTGCTCAATGATTGGAAATAAAACCACAGAGTTCAAGCGAGAGTATTTGGATGATATCAAGTATGCCGTCATTGCCTTTGCCAACACAGACGGAGGAAAACTATATATCGGTATCAATGATGACGGAAATGTTCTTGGGGTCGAAAACGTAGATGACACTATGCAACGACTGACAAACATGATCCGTGATGTTGTTTGTCCTGATATTACGATGTTTGTTGATTGTGGAGTTGAAGTTATAGACGGAAAGAACGTTGTGGTTCTGACTGTTCAGCGCGGTACAGCCAGGCCCTATTACCTGCACAGCAAAGGCGTGCGTCCAGAAGGGGTTTATGTCCGTCAAGGAGCATCCTCTGTTCCTGCTTCAGAGACCGCTATTTTGAATATGATTAAGGAAACCAGTGGCGACTGTTACGAAGATGCCCGATCCCTCAATCAGCAGCTGACCTTTGAAAAAACTGCAGCCTATTTCAAAAAGAAAAAGGTTGAGTTTGGTGAAGCGCAGAAACGTACTTTAAATCTCATCAGTCAGGATGGCACTTACTCCAATCTTGGCATGTTGCTGTCAGATCAGTGTACTCACTCAATTAAAATGGCGGTGTTTGACGGAAGCAAAAAAAGTATTTTCCGCGATCGTCAGGAGTTGACTGGATCCCTATTGGAGCAGTTGGAAGAAGCCTACTCTTACATAGAGAAATTCAATCATACCCGTGCAGAGTTTGAGGGTCTTGACCGCATTGACAAAAGAGATTATCCACCCGAGGCTCTGCGTGAGGCTCTATTGAATGCAATTGTCCATCGTGACTATTCCATTAGTGGCTCAACACTGATTCGTATTTTTGATGATCGCATTGAATTTGTGACGATCGGTGGGCTGGTGCGAGGCATTACTTTCGATGATCTTATGTTGGGTGTATCTATTCTCCGTAACCGGCACCTGGCAAATGTGTTCTATCGATTGCGACTCATTGAGGCTTACGGTACAGGGATGTTAAAAATCAATGAATGTTACAACGAGTTTGAGGTAAAGCCTAAAATCGAAGCCACTCATAATGCATTCAAAATCACACTTCCCAATACCAATTACAGAGGTGAACACACTATTGTTAAAGAAGTGAAGAGTAGAGTCCCTGGCATAGAGGCTTTCAAGGAAAGACGGGACGAGATTGTTGTCCGCCTGTTTGAAAAACAGGAAACCATTACCCGTAAGGATGTTGAAACGGCTCTGAACGTCTCGCAGTCTACTGCAATTCTGATCGTTCGGGAGTTGGTCGACAGAGGCGTGCTTATCAAGGAAGGTAATGGGAAATTCCGTTCTTATCGCTTGGGAAAAATATAAACATCAAACTCTATTAATGAGAGAAGGGATACAGATTAAGGAGTCTTGTTAACTTATTTGAATATCGAAAAGATAATTAGATTCTCTCCCTGTTGATAAAAAACGGCCACCTCATTTTCGAGGTGGCCGAAGTCTTTGTCTTTGGTTGATGTTAAATAATTAACCCAAGAAGATGGCGTTAGCGATGATGGTTACGACCATACCGACTAACATCGGGACTGCCGTACGACGAACGATTGCCATCGGAGAGACACCTGCAGCACCGGCAACGGCGATGATCACACCGGCAACCGGGCTCATGGCACGCAACATACCGGAAGCAAATTGCATCGGCGTCACGAGCGACGTCACCGTACCACCGAGACCGGCAGCAACATCAGGAGCAAGAGCAGCAAAGCTCGAGTAAGCGCCCACACCAGAACCCGTCAAGAACGTGACCAAACCGACGATGGACGTCAAGATGATCGTCATGAAGTTCATACCGGCGCCCACACCTTGAGCGGAGTCGATGAGCATCGTGATAAGGCCTGAGACCTTAAGAGCATTAGCGAAGAATTCTGCGCAAATGATCAAGGAGACGATACCGGCAAACATCTTACCCATGGCTTGGAAGAACGTGACGGCGTCCTTGAGCACACGCTTGGGATCGCGCAAGCGAATCAATTCAACGATGACAACCAAAATCCAAACGAGAAGCAATGCGGCTACCGTATCAATCTTGATGCTCGTCACAACAAGCTTACTGAAAACGATCATCAAAACGACGGGCAACCACGGGAAAATAGCGTACCAAACCGGCACTTCGGGAGCTTCGGTCTTCTTGGCTTCCGTGGTTTCAGCGTAGACATCATCGTTTTTGTTGTCGTAGTACTTTTGCACGAAGTAGTGGCAAATACAAACGGCGATAAGCGTGGGGATAGCAACCGGCAATTGGCATTGAACGAAGTAGATAATCGGATCAAGGCCAGCGGTCTTAGCAGCAAGGTTAGCAGTCCCTGCGGCTGGTCCCAAGGTCATACCGGCAGACGTACCAATAACGGCAGAGGCAGCAGCGGCAGAAACGCCCACACCACGAAGAATCGGGAATAAGGCAACGAGGAGCAACATGGCCAAACCCGCAGCAGACGGGATCACCATCACGAGCGTTTGGCCGACAAGGTAACCACCCACGAGCACGAGGTACGGGGCCTTTAACATAGCCAACGGCTTAACGGCAACGTTCACAAGAGCGCGAGCAGCACCGATCTTATCCATGTAAGCGGCAAAGCCACCGGCCGTCATAATGAGGAAGCCAATCCCGGCACTTTGTTTCGTACCGATGCTCTTTAAAAGGGCCATCACGTCAAAGCCGACAAAGCCAGAGGGCTTCACACCCTTCGGAAGGAAAGAGGTTTCGCCTAAGGCGATAGCGGCAAGGAAAATTGCCAAGCCAGCGAAAAGGAGCACCATGTGCGTTTGGTAGCGTTTAATCAACGCCCAACCCGCAATCACGGTGACGATAACAGCAAAGAGAGCTAGCATAGTTATCTCCGATTATTTAAGAAAAGATTGAAATTCTTCGTCAAGGCTGGCGATGGAAGCGTCAATGGCTTCACTCTTTTGCTTTGACCAAAGGGTAAATGCCGCTACTTCGGCTGTTAATTCCTCGAGCATACGGCTGACTTCCTTGGGAGCAGCAGAGCCAGAGGTCTTACGATTATTGATAATGTCGCGAGGATCAAGGGCAGCCTTGAATTCTTCTTCGGACATCGGGCACGTATGATCGCCTTCGGGGTATTCGGTTTCGATCACTTCCTTGTAGATGCGTTGCATTTCAGCGTAGGGGAAGGTCAAAGGTAAAATACCGTTGGCGCGTGCGTAGCCCACCATTTTGCTTGCGACATGGTGACCGATGCGGAACGGTACCTTATGGTCGTGCATCAAACGGTCGGCGATTTCTTGGCTGGCCGTCCAGTCGAGATTTAATTCTTCAATGGCACGTTCTTTATTGATAACGAGCGAATTGAGAACCTTCATGAGGTTTTCAAGCATCTTGATCGTGTCATCAATGATGCCGGCATGAATCTTCGTGCTCTTGCCGTCAATCATGCCCGTATTGGTGTTGTGAGCGCGCGTCAAAACGGCCATGGCATCAGAGACCACATCGCTGGCATAACCACGAACACTGATCATCAAACCGGGGTTACGCTTTTGCGGCATGGCCGACGACACATAGGTGTTACCTTCAGCGAGCAAAATCCAGGGACGCGGTTGAGCATATTGCGTCATGATGTCAGCGATGAAGTGACCGACATGAAGACCGATGCTCGATTGAATTTGAGCCAATTCAACCGGAAGATCCGTCATGGAGATTTGCGTGGCATCAAATGCATTGCGGGTCGGCTTATCAAAGCCTAAGCGCGTAGCCATACCGTCACGGTCAAGGGGCCAGCCCGTACCATTTAAAACGCAAGCGCCCATGGGGCAAACGTTTAAGCGATCATAGAATTCCACCAAACGTTCGTGGTCACGCTTGAAGCCTTCGAGGAAACCCAAGAGGTAGTGAGCGAAAGAGGTCGGTTGTGCGGCCACGCCGTTGGTGTAGCTCGGCAAAATCGTATCTTTATGTTCTTGACCCAATTCGATCAAGCGATTCATGACCGTGGTAAGGCTGTCGGCAAGGCGAAGTACATGATCACGCATCATGGCGGAGCGATAGGTCGAGTGCATGTCTTGGCTGGAACGACCCACATGAATGACCGTCACTTCGGGGCCGGCAGCGGCGATAAGCTTCGGTTCAAATTGAATAACGCGCTTAACGCGATTTTCAGGATTCACACCGGAATCCAACACCGTTTGAATACCGGCAGCGGCCTTTTTGGCTAAATCGGTGGACAAAAGACCCAAGCGGGTGTTCGTTACCACCGTGGCTTTATTCATTTGGCCGAGCCAGAAAAATTCGTCTCTCACGCTTTTCTCCTCATAGAAATTCGACGATTAAGAGTTTTCGTGTTTAAAGTTTGACACAGCCCTGATCGGATGAATAGGCATTTCACGCAAAACTAGTTTGCGTGAAATGCAAATTGTTGAGTTTTCTTCTCACTCTGATGTACACTCCTAAGTAATTGAATTTCTTTAAATTAGGGTTTCTACTCATGAGCTCACGTTTAGATGATTTGACTGCATGGCGCATTTTTGTCACTTTTGCCAAGTTGGGAACGGTGAGCAGTTGTGCACAAGCGCTGGAGATGGAACCCTCAACGATTTCCAGAGCCATTACGGCGTTAGAAAAGGGGATTGGTCAGTCATTGGTTGTGCATCACAGCCGTCCGATGGAGCTCACTAAAGCAGGGAAAAAAGCCTTGGCTCGAATGGAACCTCTTTTGAGAACGCACCAGCAACTCATTGACTCGTTAACGGCTGATGCGGCTGCGATGCAAGGGCACGTGCGTTTGTCGGCCCCACCTGGGTTTGCCACGCGTCGTTTGACACCATTTTTGGCAAAGTTCAAGGAAATCTATCCCAATATTTCCGTCGATATTGTGGTGGGGATGAAAGAAGACGATATTGCGAAAGGTCTTTGTGAAGTAGGGGTTTTGACGGGGGAACCGACGCTGCCGGGGCTCACGTACATGAGTCGTGGTCGTAACGTTTATTTGCCGGTGGCAACACCGGAATATATTGCCAAGCACGGGATGCCTCTTTTGCCTAAAGATCTGATGAATCATACGGTTTATGTTTACTCAGGCCCCGTTCGTAAAGAAACCAAATCCCTTGTTCGTCGCGGTCAAGAAGTGCCTTTGATTTTGGATCGTGTGGTCAGAATGGTTGACATTATGGCTATTCGTGAGGCGCTATTAAATCACATGGGTGTGGCCGTTGATATGCCTTTGGTGCAAATTTACGAAGATATTGTGGCAGGACGTCTCGTGCCCATTTTGCCGGGGTGGATGAAGCAGCCTGAGGAGTGTTTTATTGTGACCACAAGAAGCAATTGGCACATCCGCCGCGTGCGTATATTTCTTGAGTGGTATGCCCTGCAGATGCAAGAAGAGTTTGCGATGTATGAAAGATCCGTGGCAGGTATCGTCGGTTTACCGCCAAGGGAAGGCATTGATGGAAGCGAAGTTTTCCATACTCAAAAGAATCAAAGTGCAAGTTAACGCCTTCTATGACTTGAAGGTTTGAAGTCTAGAAACATTTGGTAAATCACTTCTTTTCTTCGTTACACCTGCAAATACAATTTTTCCATACACTCGAAATTGTAAATAGTGACTTAAAGAGAAAAGGAGCGACTATGCTAAAGAAAGTTCTATTAACGGCTGCCGTTTGCGCTGTGATGCCTTTGGCCGCCAATGCCGCTCAACCCCAGGGTTTTGCTAGTCAACCTGCAATGGGGACGGCCCCGCAAGGTTTTAGCGTCGATCAATTGACGTCCATTAAAGCGATTCGTGACAAAGGTCGTGATGAACAGATGGTTGTGTTAAAGGGGCGCTTTACCAAACAATTGGGACGTGAATTGTATGAATTCACCGATACTAATGGCGACACGATTGCTTGTGAGTTAGACGATGATCGTAACTGGTCTCATGTGAAAAAAGATGCCTTGGTTGAAATTTCTGCTGAAATCGACAAAGGCTACACGAAGCTTGAATTGGAAGTCATTGAAGCGCGTCCGATTAAATAATTCAATTTTTTTCAACAAAAGTCGGTCACTATGGGTGGCCGATTTTTTTGCGATAAAAAAAGAAAATTAAGGTGTATTACTCAATTGTGGATTGGTTATTTCGAGCTTAGTTGCTAAAGTCAAAGAATGTTGCACGGAGGCAAACCATGTCTGATTTTTCCCATTTCTGTTCTGAATTTTCTACCAAAGTCTTTGATGACATTCGCACAATCAGTGCAGGTCAAGAAGGCATTTTGCGTATGGGCTACTCTGACGTAGAAACCAAAGTCTTGAGTTATCTTGAAGAAATCGGCCGTCAGTATGGTTTAGCCATTCGATACGATTTGGCGGGCAACCTTTGGATGCGTTTGTCGGGGAAAAATTCAGAGCGTCGTTTGATTTCGGGCAGTCACAGCGACAGTGTGATTGAAGGCGGTAATTTTGATGGTTTAGCGGGGATAGTATCCGCACTGGCTTGCGCCTGTTGGATGAGCCAAGAGGGGGTTGTTCCGGAAAAGAATTTTGACGTTGTCTGTTGGCGTTGTGAAGAACAAGGTTTGTACGGTTGCCGTGGCTACTTGGGATTGATTAAGCCCGAAGATCTTGATCGTCGCTATGGGCCTGACAAGGTGTCTTTGGGTGAAGCCTATGCCCAATGCGGTGTTAATCCCCAAGATTTGATGACGCAAAAACCATTGGAGGACATTTCAGACATTGATGCTTATTACGAGGTGCATATTGAGCAAGGGCCTCGCTTGGATTTAATGCCCGCAACGCGCGTGGGGTTGGTGAGCGGCATTCGAGGCAACGTTTACCATCGTGCTATTCGATTGGTGGGGGAGACGGCTCACTCCGGTGCCATCGACAAAGAATTTCGCCATGACGCTTTTGTAGCGTTAAGTACTTTAAACGTTCGCATGGTGGATCATTGGCAAAAGTCATTGGATGAGGGGGCGGATTTGGTTTACACGATTGGAGTCGTCAATACGCCGAAGTCCGCAAGCTTTAATATCGTTCCAGGCGAAGTGACGTTTAGTTTGGATATCCGTACGCTTCATGTTCAAACGCGTGAGCGTTTCTACAACCTCTTCAAGGCAGAAGCCAAGAAAGTGGAAGAAGAGTTTGGTGTAGAAGTGATTTTGGATACGCCGTCTTACATTGAACCGATCCAAAGTAATGAGCAATTGATGCAACGCTTGAGCGACGCGGCAAAGCAAACGAAGATCAACACCATTGTGATGCCCTCGGGTGCCGGTCACGATGCTCAGTTGATGGGTCAGTGCGGTGTTCCCATGGCCATGATCTTTGTCGCCAATCAAGACGGTTCTCACAATCCGAAAGAAAAGATGAAGATCGAAGACTTCGTTCAAGCGACTGCAATTTTGAAGACGGCGTTGGAGTCAGATTTGGTTGCGTAATCTGTCAGTCTCTTAATCGTCATTGAGCAAAAGCCACCCGAGATGGGTGGCTTTTCGCTGAGGTGATTTCTTGCAGGTTAAGGCGTTTTGAGGTTAGCAAGTTTTGAAATCAATGCATCAACCGTTCGACTTTGCATTTCGTCTTGCATGTATTGCATGACGGCGTATTTCACACCATTGGGAACGCCGTTTTTGCCTTCGTAAAGGGTGGCTTTCAAAGCTGGGCCCGCACAGTCTTTGGCTAAAAGGCGAACAACAACGGTTTGTGCTTTGGTGGTGACGGCATCAATTTTCTTTTGAGGAATCACTACGATTTCTTTGGTCGCTTGTGTTTGACCCAGCGTGACAAAAGCATATTGTGTTAGCACCTTGGTGTCGGCTTTATTGGCATTTTTAACAAGGCACTGACCGAGTGCGTCACTATATTGTCCAGCAAGCGCTACATTGGCAGTCAATAAGACAGGTAATAATCCTGCAATAAACAACAAATTCTTTTTCATGGGGAAAATCCTCAAAATTGGTTAAGTAATTGTGCCAATACGCAAAGAATTTTGTCTGTCAAAAAGTTAAAATGGAGAAAGTTTTGTTGGGAGAATCCAGTGCAAAGATTTATCGATTTAACCATTCGTCGAGGCAGTACGTTAGCTTCATTAGAAAAGCGAGACCCTCAGGATTTGTCTGCTGTTATCGAGGCGTTTGTCACGTATTTGCCTGACGATCTTATCTCTGCTGCGACGGCTTTGGAAAGGGCTAAAGAATTTTTGGAAAAGTCTGGTGATTGGCTTGATGAAAAGCCCGTGACGTTACTTTTGCAAGCCCTCAAGCAAGGCTTCATTTTTGAAGCCACAGTGGGCTATCGAAAGAGCAAAGAAGATCGCTACGACCGTGAGAGTTTAGATCATGCCGTTGAACTTGAGTACGATCATCGCGAGCAAACCAAGCAAGTGATGAAAAAGGCGCGTCAGCTTAAAAACATGGCGGCGAACGCTAAAAAACGTATCGAAAACGACAAAGATCCGGAATTCATGCGTGAAGCGTTGGAGTTTGCTAAGGAAGCAGCTTCCGAAGGTGAAGTTCCCGTGGGTTGCGTCATTGTCAAAGACGATCAAATCATTGGTGTGGGTCGCAATTGTCCGATCGGTCACCATGATCCGAGCGCTCACGCCGAAGTCAATGCGATTCGTCAAGCCGCTCACGCTTTGGAAAACTATCGCTTGTCCGGTTGCACGCTCTATGTGACGTTAGAGCCCTGTGCCATGTGCGCTGCGCTCATTTCTCACGCTCGCATTGACCGTGTGGTCTTTGGTGCTTCGGACCCCAAGACCGGAGCCTACGGTGGCGTTATTAATTTGCCCGAAGTGGCCAAGCTCAATCACAAGCCCCAAGTCGATGGCGGTATTTTGTCCCAAGAGTGCGGCACGCTTTTAACGGCCTTCTTTGAGGAGCGTCGCAATGGCTAATTTCCCGATTCGTGTGGGTTTTTGTGCACCGTCTCGTGCTCCCGTGGATGTCTCAACGCCCGCACTGGCAAAACTTTACTTCACCGATCGTGGTGCTCAGGTAGAAATTCACGATGCCGTATTTAAAAATGTGAAGCAATTTGCAGGTGTTGAGTCTGAGCGCATTGATAGCATTATGTCGATGGCGTGCAATCCGGAGATTGACCTTGTGATGCCTATTCGTGGCGGTTACGGTTTATCTCGCATTTTGGACGATATCGACTTCGAAGAAATCGCTAAACACGATCCCATTTTCTGCGGTTTTTCGGACTTCACAGCCTTTAACATGGCCTACTACGCTAAGACTGGGAAAATCAGTTATCACGGCCCGAGCGCAACGGATTTCGTTGATCAACCGCTCTATGTGACCGAACGCAATTTCCATTCGGCTTTGTTTGATGAAGAGTGGGTGTTGTCCTTCCCATGCAAGGAAGCGCCGGAGCTTGATCTTGAAGGTCAGATTTGGGGTGGCAACTTGGCGATGATGGCCTCTTTGGTGGGTACGCCTTATTTCCCGCAAATTGAAGGCGGCATTTTATTCATTGAAGACTGCAATGATCGCGCTTACCGTTTGGAGCGTTCTTTGATGCAGTTATATATGGCAGGTGTTCTCACAAAGCAAAAAGCGATTCTTTTGGGCGACTTCCGTGATGCCGATCCAATGCATCCGAGACCCAATGATTTTCTGTTTACCGACGTGCTCGAGTTTTTGAGAAAACGTGTGAAGGACGTGCCGATTCTAACGGGCTTCCCCTTTGGTCATTCTCCGGTTAAAGCCACCATTCCTTATGGTGCGAAGGTGAAGATGCGTACCGAAAAGGGCTACGTTGTTTTAAATACGTTTGATCATCCGAGAGTAAAGCCTCGCTTTGAAATTAAACATGTTTGATCGCATTCGGACCAAGTGGTACCAATTCCTTACCAACAATTCGGCCCCACTTAACGAGAATCAGACGGCAGCGCAATGGCGTCGGCGTCACTCTCGTGTGCTCGTTCGTCAAATCCAAAGTTCACTAAAGCTTCAACCGATTGCTTTAATTGCTGAAAGCACGGGGGCAGCGACCCTGGCCTTTACCTTTTGGCATGAAATTAACCATTGGTACCTCTTTGCGTGGCTCTTTGTCATCGTCATTCATCTCTACGGTGCCATTGATTTTTCTCGACGCTTCTGGGCCGATCGCTATCGTCATGCGCGAGTTCACCTGTGGGTGAGAGCCTGGATGATTTTAGCCACGCTCTCAGGCGTTATTTGGGCTGTGGCGGGTTCTACCTTCGCTTATGGTGCTGATGGCCATATGGCCTCGCAAATCCTCTTGGTGAGCGTTATTTTGAGCGTGACCTTTGCCTCGTGGCCGGTCTATGCCTGTTGGTTGCCGAGTTTGGGTGTGTTTACGCTATTGAGCATCGCACCACTCGTGCTGCGCATGGCATTGGTTTTTGGTTGGTCGCGTTTAGCCATTGCCATTTTATTGGTGGGCATCATTGCTTTTATTTTCTATTCCGGTCGACGTTTTAGCGACATCGTTCAGATGTCGGTTCGCAATGAACAAGAAAGCGAATCGATGGTTAAGCGCTTAACGCTTGAGAAAAATTTAGCTGAAAAGCTTCGTCGCGAAACGCAAGAACAAAGCCGTATTCGCGGGAAGTTCTTTCAAGCAGCCAATCACGACATTCGTCAACCGCTCCAAGCCATCGGGATCTATATCGAGTTACTCAAACGCAATGACGATCCTCAAGTTAAATTGATTGTTGAACAGTTGGCAAAAACCACCTCGTCGCTTCAAACGTTGGTGGCTCAAATTTTGGAAATCTCGCGCCTAGAAACGCACCATATGACAACGACCCTTGAACCCTTAAACGTTCAACAGGTGCTTGAAGATTTGACCGAAGAATTCGCGCCCTTGGCCGCCAAAAAGAATGTGGGTTTTCGCGTTAAACCGTTGGATGTCAATGTTTATACTGATGCCCAACTGCTGCAACGGGCATTACGCAATTTGATTACCAACGCCATTAACTACACAAACGAAGGAGAAATCGTTTTGGCCGCTCGCTTGATCGGCGGGAAGAACGTGAGTATTTGCGTGGTCGATAGTGGTGAAGGGGTGGATAAGGCTGAGCAAAAGCGAATCTTTGAGCACTTTTATCGCAGTGAAAAAACACGAGAAACGACCGAAGGTTTCGGTTTGGGGTTATCCATTGTGCGGGGGATTTGCGAGCAACTCGGAATGCGTTTGAGTTTCTCATCAAGACTCGGACGCGGCTCGATTTTCCGAATTCAACTGCCTTTGCATGAAGCCGAACAGGTTCGGATTTTCACGCAAGCAAGAAAAGAAAAGCAAGATGTTCAAACAATGAACGCCACGGTGGTGCTCATTGAAGACAATGCCGTGGTGCGTGAAAGTTTGAAGGCGCTTTTGCAGATGTGGCAATTAAAGGTCATTGCCGAAAGCGGGTATTCTCAAGCGTTGATTGAAAAGATTAATAAAGAAGAACGCATCGACGCCATTATCTCAGACTATAACTTAGGGGCCGATAAAGCCAATGGTCTTGAAGTGATGTTAGAGATTAATCGCGCCTGTCAGACAACAACTCCTTCGATTTTATTGACGGCCGTGGCTGACGATAAGATTCAGGAAGACTATCGACACATTCTCTCCACGTTAAGTGAAGAAGATGTACAGTACTTTGCGTTGCCAAGAATTATGCAAAAGCCCGTTTCGGGTGAAGACCTTAACGAAGCAATTCGCGCAGTTTTGGCAACCTAAAACTAGATGCCAACATCAAAGCCGTGACGGCGGGCTTCTATCAAAGCTTCCGTGCGATTGGTGGCCCCAAAGGCACGATAAATGGCCGTCACGTGCGTTTTCACCGTCCCTTCAGACAAATCCAACTCTTTGCAGATGCGCTTAATCGGAGCGCCTTTGGCTAAAAGCATTAAGACTTCTTTTTGGCGTTCCGTTAAGTGAACGTCAGCCGTGTCAGAAAGTTTCGGTTCTTTTGCCGTGAGTAGGCCCGTACGTTGGGCTTGAGCCAAAAGTTTAACGGGGATATAGACGCCACCATTTAAGACAAAACGGATGGCGGCGGTTAAAAGGGCCGCGTCAAGAGACTTCGGGATAAAGCCCGCTGCACCCATTTGCAAGACTTTCACGATGCTGTGTTGATCTTGAAGACCGCTCATCACCAAAATTTTAAGTGTGGGGTGAGCTGCAACAATTTCTTCCATCAAAGAAGTGCCTTCAACGCCCGGCATCGAAAGATCGAGAATCATCAAGTCGGCCGTATCGCCATAGGTATTGGCAAGTTCTAACGCTTCTTCTTTGGTGTTGGCCGTGTAGACAGAATTTTGTTCACCGTCATAGTCCTTTAAGAGCATGCCTAAAGCCATGGTGACAATGGAGTGATCGTCAACGATTAAGAACTGCATTTGATGTCTCTCGAAATAAAATCTCTGATTATTTTAGTGAAGAGTTCGAAAATAAAAAAGAATCATGTTAAAAACGCTAAAATGCATCTAACTCTAGGAATTATTAATTCTCATGCACAATCATTTTTCTAGCCAAGAATTCTATTACTACGCAGGGGCAACCATTAAGTTTGTCCTTGGCTTGGCCGTCATGTTTTTGGGTGAAGCCCTGATTTGGATGCTTTTGTTTTCCGATACAACAGCGATCGGAACCGCCGACATTTTCTGGGTTTTCTACCTTCACATGTCAGCAACCGTCACGGCTTTGGCGTGCTACTTTTTAATGAGCATGTCCTCCTTGTGGCTTCTTATTTCGAAAAAGAGTTTCTTTGCCCCCATCATTGCTATGGCAAGTGCTCCCACAGGTTTTTATATGACCTTGTTCGCTTTAGGTACCGGTGCTTTGTTTGGGCGCCCCGTGTGGGGGAGCTACTGGGTGTGGGATGCGCGTTTGTCAGGCCTCATGTTATTGATTTTCTTTTTCGGTGCTTTTTTAACGTTTGCCGCCCCGCGAGGCATGAAGCATCGTCGAACAACCGACGTTAGAGCCGCCATTGCGGCGTTATCTGGCATTATTTTCGTGCCGGTCTTTTATTTCCTCTTTGACCTTTTGGCACCGATGCGCCATGAGTTTGACAAAATTTTAGTCACGTCCAACGGCGTGGATCCTCAAGTTTTGATCGTGAGTTTCACGTTATGTCTCGTTTGCTACGCCATGGCCATGATTTTGGCGCGTAGTCGAACCTTGATCCTAGAGCGAGACCACCGCAGCTCTTGGGCACAAGACGAAGCCTTGGAGGGGAATTTATGATGGAAAGTTTCTTTGCTTGGTTTGAAATATCCGAGTCGGCCGCTTATGTTTTGACGACTTTCGTCTTTATGGTTGGTTTGATCGTCGCGGAAATTTATGGATTAAAAAATCGTCGTTCTCGTGCCTATCAAGCTCTTTTGCGTGAAGCTCGAGCAAGACGCAGTGAAATGCATTTGAGAATCGATTGATAGTGTTGATCGAGGCAAGAGAAGCAGAGGGCAGCGATGTTCTCTGTTTTTTTTTGTGCGCCAGAAATGAGAAAGTCGTGGCAACGGACCGATTGCTGCCACGACTTGTGTGCGCCGGCCGGTTATGTAGCCTTTGCACACTTCGAACTTTACCAAATTTTTAAGGGTTTT
Organism: Sutterella sp.; assembly: GCA_019418235.1. Classification (GTDB taxonomy): domain Bacteria; phylum Pseudomonadota; class Gammaproteobacteria; order Burkholderiales; family Burkholderiaceae_F; genus Aphodousia. The sequence continues at coordinate 13,837 of DYCH01000028.1, read as the reverse complement.
CCCATAGTTCCTACGGAAAAATTAAATAAGTCTTAAATAAAGTTAAATTCGAAGACTTTCTTTACGAAATCTTGCGGACATGACCCAAACTTGCGTCGGTTTTAACACGTCCCGTTAACGTCATTTCGCACTTTTTGCAGTCAAACGTCGCTGTAAAAGTGTGCGGCCCTGTTTTCAAAATCAAAGGAGTGGGTTTAAAGCGATCTTTAAGTTCCGGATGGGCTTTAATCGTTTCCAGATTGTCTTTCAAGCAGCGACCCAATGCGTAGCGCACGCAGTGTTTGGTGAGCATCACCGGCACATCACGCTTAACGTCACCGGTTTCTAGTGCAGGTTCATCAATGATTGCCTTGTGTTTAGCGTAAAAGACCACTGCCCTTTCATTTAAGACGTTGGCTCTAAAGTCTGTAGCATCCGGATAGGGGAGGCATTCCGTGACCTTTGCTCGAGGTAAGCGAATAAAAGCTTCTTCTCGGGCTTTGAGCATTTTTTCAATGGCTTGACGACGGATGTCATTGACGATACTGGCTGGAGCAAAGAAATTTTCCCCTTCGATCGTGAGGGTTTTCACTTCAAAATCCGTGCCGCCCAATTTGGCAAGGTTTTTCTTGAGATTTTCTTTGTTGCGCTCAGGGTTATTGGTTTCTTGCAAGTCTTCGGGACAGAAATGCACGTGAGCTTCGGTGCCACGATCATCCTTCATCGTCAAAGCAAAACCACTGCTATCAGCTCTCCAATGCATGTCAACTGGTATCGTACGCGTGGCCGTGGGTTTACTTAACGCTTCTTCCCATTCATGATCTCGGTTGCGGAAAAGTTCCATTCCAGGCACTAATTGTGGATGTTTACGACTGATCGGTCGGTCGCGCAACGTGATGCGCCAAAGACCTGGGCGCAGTTCTGTGGCCGTATTGATCATGAAGCCTGCGAGTGATTTTTCACGCGTTAGGTACGTCAGACCATCGGCATTATGAAGCGTCTCATAGGTCTTTACATCGATAAAGTCTGCCGTGATTTTCGCAATCGAACCAATCTTTTCACCGGAATTTTTAGGTGTTTCAAAAACGGCCATGTCGTGATGGCGATCACGAGTGAAGTAATCGGTAAATCCACGGTTAAAGCTCTTTGCCGGCTGCGGCGTAAAGCTGATACGCGAAACCCCATCGCTCGTACGGTGGTACTGCGGATGAGTGGCTAAAAAAGCATCTAATTTTTGACGATAAAAGGCCGTGATGTTTTTCACGTAATCGAGGTCTTTGAGACGCCCTTCAATCTTAAAACTGCTGACGCCGGCTTCAATCAACGCTTCCAAATTTTCACTTTGGTTATTGTCTTTAAGTGACAGAACGTGACGGTCACGAGCCAGCTCTTCACCCTCTTCGGTGTAGACGGAATAGGGGAGTCGGCAAAGCTGCGCACAAGCACCACGGTTGGCGCTGCGCCCCGTTGTGGCAAAACTCGCATAGCACTGACCGGAATAGCTCACGCACAAAGCACCGTGAATAAAGTATTCAATACGAGCTGATTGAAGTTTTTCTCGGCAGGCCTTGATTTCTTCAAGATTCAGTTCTCGTGCTAAAACCACTTGAGAAAAACCGATACTTTCCAAAAAGCGGGCTTTTTCGGGCGTTCGCACATCGCATTGCGTGGAAGCGTGCAATTGGATCGGAGGCAACTTCATTTCCATAATGCCCATGTCTTGCACGATAAGAGCGTCGACTCCTGCTTCATAGGCTTGCCAAGCGATACGCACGGCCTCCTCAATTTCTTCGTCGGAAACGATGGTGTTGAGCGTCATGTAAACACGAGCGTTAAAGCGATGCGCAAACGTCGTTAAACGTTCAATATCTTTAAACGCATTGGCCGCTTCTTCTCGCGCCCCAAAGCCAGGACCACCGATATAGACAGCGTCCGCTCCATGCAAAATGGCTTCAATGCCAATGTCTGCATTTTTGGCAGGTGCTAAAAGCTCTAAAGGTAATGTCTTTTGCATAAAAGCCTCAAGGTTTCGGAGTGACGGAGATGGACTCAACGTTTGTTTTTTCAGCTTCCTCTACAGGCGACCAAGGACTGCAAGCGTCAATCGCAAGTTTTTCAGAAAGCTTCTCATCGCCTCGCTTTTTGGCAATCGCTGAAGGGCTCACCCCTTGGTCGTTGCACATCGTTTTGTCGGCTCCGGCTTGAAGTAATACATCAACCGTTGGTGTGGCAATAATCCGAGCGGCCATGTAAAGGGGGGTGACGCCGCGTTCGGTGCGGGCGTTGACTTTTGCGCCCTTTTCAATCAAAAAACGCGTCATCTCGGTTTGCCCCGTGCTGGCACTATAGTGAAGCGCCGTCCAACCGTAGTTGGCATTAATTTCAGCGCCTTTATCTAAAAGCGTTTGAGCCAAATCGACATTGCCTTTGATGGCGGCCAACATTAAGGGCGTTTCACCTCTTAAGGTCGGCGTGTTGATTTTGATCCGAACACTCTTTAAAAGCACTTTTTCCGTTGTGACCTTCGCATCGTTTTTAATGGCCCAGACCAAGGGTGTTTCACCGTTAGGAAGGTAGAAGTTGGGATCAACACGCATCTCACGCAAAAGATAAGCCACTTGACCGGCGTCGTCCTTTGCAATGGCAACCGTCAACTGTTTATCGAGCGGCAAAGTACTGTCAAAGGGATTGGTGGAGGCGCAAACCACAGAGCTTGCTAAACAAAGCGTTGTGAATAATATTTTTCTCATTTTTCAATCCCAAAAAAGCCGTTGGCGTTATTCATGGTCATACGAGCGATCTCTTCAACTGGTAACCCTTTTACATTTGCCAAGAATTGAGCAACATGGGGAACAAAGGCCGGTTCATTGCGTTTGCCACGCAAGGGAACAGGAGCCAAGTAAGGACTATCCGTTTCAATAAAGATTCGATCCAATGGTGCCTTTTTGGCTGCCTCTTGAATATCCTTGGCGCTTTTAAACGTCAAGATGCCTGAAAAGGAAAGAAAGCCTCCCAAATCCAAGGCTTTTTTCGCAAAGTCCCAATCACCGCAAAAGCAGTGAAGAACAAAACCCACATCATCTGCGTGATTGTTTTTAAGAATGGCCAATGTATCGTCTGCCGCATCACGCGAGTGGATGATCAAAGGCTTTTGCGCTAAATGAGCGGCCTCAATATGAGTCGCAAAGCGGGCGCGTTGCCAATCCAAGGGTTCAGAGCAGTAGTGATAGTCAAGACCGGTTTCACCCACGGCCACCATTTTCTCAGAACTCACAATATCTGCAATAGTTTTGGGGCTTAAGTCGGGGAGATCCTCATTTTGAGGGCTCACCGCAAACGCACCATAAAGTTCTGGGTATTGAGCGCATAAAGCTTTGACCGCAACGACTTCTTTTTCTTCGGTTGCCACAACAACGGCACGAGTGACTTGAGCGTCTCTCATGTGGCGAACAATGGCGTCTTGCTCGTTGTTAAAGTCTTCCATGTAGATATGGCAGTGCGTATCAAAAAACATAGTGCAATTCAGAAATTCAATAGAAAAAAGTTAAAGAGGAATTTCGTCTGAAATTCCTCTAAGCGATTAGCGTCGTGCGGCAGCGTAAAGCGTTTCAATTTCTTGGGCAAAACGCTCTTGAATTTGTCGACGTCGCAATTTCATGGTCGGAGTCAAAAGACCGTTTTCAACCGTCCAATGATCGCGCAAAATGTAGACATTACGAGGCACGCCGTATTGCGGGAAATGCTTCGTGACCATACGAATGCGCTTGACAATCTTGGCTTTCAAGTTGCGATTGTCGTTAATACTGGGGTCATTGGGATCAATGCCCACTTCTTCGCAAAGAAGGTTAAAGCGCATGTCGTTAACAACCACCAAAGCCGTGATGTAAGGACGAGCTTCACCGATAGCAATGACTTGCTCAAATAAGTGGTCTTCTTGAATCGCAAATTCAAGGTCAACCGGTGCAATCTTTTCACCGGTACTCGTCACAATAATTTCTTTGATACGACCCGTGATACGGACTCGACCGCCGTCGCTCAAATCCACTTGGTCACCGGTTCGCAACCACCCATCGTCAGTCAACGCTTCTCGACTTTCTTTGGGTAACTTCCAATAGCCACTCATCATGGAGGGACCTAAGACTTGGAGTTCGTTATTGTCACCGGCACGGACTTGGCAGCGGGCAAGTGGTTCACCCACCGTCGCTAAGTGGTTATTGACCAAACGCGTAATCGAAATCACCGGGCTATATTCGGTCAAACCGTAGGCTTGACGAAGCATAAGGCCCAAAGAGCAGAAGAACTTGGCCACGGTTCCATTTAAAGCGGCGCCACCGCAGACAAGGAAGCGGAAGCGATTGCCAAAAATGTCATGAACGCGCTTAACAAAACGATCGCGGTAAAGCGTTTTGAACATAAAGTCCAATTCCGGCAAACCGTCATCTTCAAGCGGAAGATCATTTTCACGACAGAAGTCGCGCCAGCCGGCAGCAATCACGCAGTCCATGATGAACTTCTCAGATTTGCCTTCTTTAGCCACTTGTTGTTGGATCTTTGCGTAGAACTGCTCAAGCACACGAGGTACCGTGCACATCAAGGTCGGTTGTATGTCAGCAAAGTCTTCTGCCAAGCGCATCACACCGCGGCTAAAGACCAAGGTCGTGCCGTGACCGACACAGTTGTAGTACGTAAACGTACGTTCAAAGGAGTGCGAGAGCGGTAAGTAAGACAAGAAAATATCGTCTTCGGCCAAAGGCACTTCTTTGGCAATATCTTGAACGTTAGAAACAATGGCGCGGTGCGTAAGCATCACACCTTTGGGGCGACCGGTCGTACCGGAGGTGTAAACGATCGAAGCCAAATCTTCAGCTTCGGGACCTGCCGGCAAATCACTTTCGCAAACCTTTTCGCCAAGTTTTAAGAAGTTTTCTGCACCGCAGTAACGAACGTGGTCACTGGTACCCTCCTCATCTTCAGAGGTAAAGACCACGTGCTCGAGATCGGGCAATTGCATATCGGCCGTAAAAATGGCGTTCCAACGGGCTTTCGTTGTCGTCACAAGGAAGCGCGAGCCACTGTCGGCCAGGATATAAGCAGAGGATTCCGGCGTATCAATAGCGTGAAGGGGAACGGCCACTAAACCGTTAGCTAATGCAGCTTGGTCAAAGATCAAAGCGTCCAACGAATTGATCAAAAGCATGGCAACACGATCACCGGGCTTGAGACCCAAGGCATTTAAAGCCTTTCGCCATTGCATGACGCGAAGACCGAACTCGCGCCAGGTTACACTAATCCACTTTTCAGCATCGTAATCATAGTAACGATAGCCTTCACGATCGGGCATAAACGTTAACGTATGCTCGAGCATTTGGGGCAAAGTTTTAAAGTCATCAATGGTCAGACGAGTTGGCATCATTTGCAATGGTCCGGAAAACGAATTCTTAACTGATAAATTTTACAGAAATTATCGTGAAACTTTCGCCTTGAAAAGGGCGATTTTCAAAGAAAAAGCCCCGATTATTTCAATCGAGGCTTTGTACACATCAGTGACGTATTACTTTTGAGCGTAGAGCTCGGAGATACGGTCTTGATAGCGAGCTTTGATAATGTGACGCTTTAATTTAAGCGTCGGCGTCAACATGCCGTTATCGATCGTCCACGGTTCAAGCGTCAAGATGGCCGAACGCGGTACGCCGTATTGCGGGAAGCCGTGGCACACCTTCTTTAAGCGTTTGACGACGTTGATCTGGACCTTCTTGTCCTTCAAGCTTTGCGGATCAGCAGGGTCAAGTCCTAAGTCAGCCGCCATCTTTTCCCAACGCTTGGGATCTAAAACGATCAAAGCGGAGATAAAGGGTAGGTTTTCACCGATGGCCATTGTTTGAGCAAAAAGCGGATCCGTTTGCATGGCCATTTCGAGGTCACCCGGCGGAATTTTTTCACCCGTGCTCGTGACGATAATTTCCTTGATACGGCCCTTAATGCGAACGTGGCCCGTGGGCAAAATGTCGGCTTGGTCGCCCGTGCGGAACCAACCGTCTTCCGTGAAGACGTCTTTCGTTGCATCCGGACGGTTCCAGTAACCCTTCATAACCAAGGGCCCCTTGACTTGCAATTCATCATTGTCGCCTAAGCGAGCTTGCATGTTGTCAATGATGGGGCCAACCGTTGCGGGGTTGTTATTGCCTTCGGTGTTAACAGAGAGCACCGGAGCCGTTTCCGTTAAACCGTAGCCTTGATAAAGGGGAATGCCTAAACCGATAAAGACGCGAGCAATTTGGGTATTCAATGCGGCACCACCAGAAATATAGGCATGAGCTTTAGCACCACCAAAAACGGCACGCAAAGTCTTACCAACCTTACCGTCTAACCAGTTGGCAACCATCGGATCCATGAATTCACGCCACGTGTGTTCAACTTCCAAGTGGTTTTCTTTGCAGAAACGACGCCAACCCACTTCCACTGCCCAGTTAAAGACATAGCGAACAACAGCAGATTGCTTGGAAAGCTTATCGTTTAAGCGCGCATAAATAGTTTCGTAAATACGCGGAACTGACACGAGAATCGTGGGCTTAGCAACCTTTAAATCTTCCATGATTTGGAGGATGTTGCGGTTGAAGTAAACGTGGTTACCCATGCCAAGCGCCATGTAGTAAGACGTGGCACGCTCCAACGTGTGAGAAAGCGGCAAGAACGAGAACCAAACATCACCGGGACGGGGACGAATGTTCTTTAAAACACCGCGACCGCATTCCAAAATATTGGTGTGCGAGAGCATCACGCCCTTGGGACGACCCGTGGTACCGGACGTGTAGACAAGGTTCACCAAATCATCGGCTTCCAAGTGCACTTCAGGCAAGTCTTGATCTTGGGCAGCTGCCAACCAATCTTCCAAGCGAACGACTTCAACACCGTTGTTATTGACAAGATCGTCTTCTTGTAATTCGTCATCGGTGATGACGACGATTTTTAAGTTGGGTAACGTTTCAGCTTGACGGATATTTTTCCACTTCAAATATTTGGCCGTCACCAAAACGCGACATTGACTGTCATCGAGAATGTAGGCACTGGACCCTGGGGTGTCGACGGCATGCAAAGGTACCGTTACCAAACCACGACGAATGGCGGCTTGGTCAAAGCAGATTGCGTTAACACAGTTATTGAGCAACATGGCCACGCGAGAGCCTTTTTCCAAACCTAATTTGGCAAAGGCTTTTTCCCAAGATTGAATGCGTTCATGCAATTGACGATAAGACAACGTCACCCAAGCCTTTTCGTTTGCGACGTATTCAGTCAATGCGGGGAGATCGTCGTGACGGCCCAAATGATGCGTAATCAACTCCGGCAACACTCGGACTTTCGTGAAGTCTTCAAAGCGGGAAGTTGCGGTTTCTTTATCCATGAAATCGAGTTCCTAAAACGAAAAATCCGACAGCTCTGAGGGAAATGGCTCATGAGGTCGGGAAAACCTTAACAAAATATGCCTAGAAGGATACCTGTAAATAGTGTATTTGTTAAGGGAATCAACCGAATGGATTAGCCCCTTTGTGAGTAATGGATGATGAGACGAAAAATGTTCTCATTTATCCTTTGATTTTTTGCGAAATAAGGGTTTTGTCTCATAAGGAAATATCCTTAAAAACTCATAAAAAACAATAACATTGATGTTGCTCTTTAATATAAAATGAAAGACACAGAATTTGTATGCATGTAGCTCCTCCTCATGCGAGTTTCTCGTTTTGGTCGACGTGTCAAACTCGGACATGCATCGTGAAAAAGGTTACGGAAGGACGGCAACATCTTTCGTGACCTTTTTTCTTGCCCAAAAACTGCTCAACTTTTCTCCAATCTCTTGAAATCATTCGAAAAGACAAAAATTACTATCTATTGTTGACATAAAAATCAATAAACACTATATATTGTGTTAAAGGGTAAACCCTAATCAAATATTTTTCAGTCTTTTTCTCTGATATTTCAATCCCTTTTTATCTTCGCCTGAATTTAACAAAGACAGGGGTTGTATGTGCCTATTTTTTAGTCAAACGGCCTTTGTCAAACTTGATAAAGTCAAGAGGTTGAAATTTTTTTTGCAGCGATTTGGAGTAGGTTCATGAGCGACAAAATTTTGCAGCATCTGATTAAGCGCGATGGGTCCATTAAAGAATTTGACTATCGTAAGATCAGCTCTGCTATCGCCAAAGCCGGTAAGGCCACGGGCGAATTCGATACGGTTCGTGCCGATCAGTTAACCCAAGACGTGGTACTGCCCAATTTGAAGCGTTTAAATATCGTGACGCCTCACATTGAGCAAGTTCAAGACGCCGTTGAACATGCGCTTTTTGATAGCGGCTACTTCAAGACGCTACGTGCTTACATTGTCTATCGTGAACAACGCCACCGTGCTCGTGACGCTCGCCAAAGTTGGGTCAATGTTGAAAGTTCTATTAATGAATACCTCCAACAATTGGACTGGCGAGTAAACGCCAACGCCAATCAAGGCTACTCTTTGGGCGGCTTAATTTTGAACGTGTCGGGTAAGGTCGTTGCCAACTATTGGCTTAACCACATTTATCCGGCTGAAGTCGGTAAGGCTCACCGTGAAGGTGATATCCACGTGCATGATTTGGATATGCTCTCGGGTTATTGTGCCGGTTGGTCTTTGCGCACGCTTTTAAATGAAGGCTTAAATGGTGTACCGGGCAAGGTAGAAGCCGGTGCGCCTAAGCACTTAACGTCTGCAACCGGTCAGATCGTGAACTTCTTGGGCACCATGCAAAATGAATGGGCCGGTGCTCAAGCGTTCTCCTCTTTTGATACGTATTTGGCGCCTTTCATTAAGAAAGACAATTTGCCTTATGAAGAGGTGCTTCAAAGCATTCAAGAGCTCATCTATAACTTGAACGTGCCTTCTCGTTGGGGGACGCAAACGCCCTTTACGAATTTAACCTTTGACTGGACGTGTCCGGAAGACCTTCGTGATCAACACCCGATCATCGGTGGCAAGGAAATGCCTTTCACGTACGGTGACTGTAAGCCCGAAATGGACATGATCAATCGTGCTTACATCGAAGTGATGACCAAGGGCGATGCCAAGGGGCGCGTCTTCACGTTCCCGATTCCGACCTATAACATTACGCCCGACTTTGACTGGGAGTCGGAAAACGCCGAGCACTTATTCGAAATGACGGCTCGTTACGGTTTGCCGTATTTCCAAAACTTCATCAATTCCGAGCTCAAACCCAACATGATTCGTTCCATGTGCTGTCGTTTGCAATTGGACTTGCGTGAGCTTCTCAAACGCGGTAACGGTTTATTCGGTTCGGCCGAGCAAACGGGTTCCGTGGGCGTTGTGACGATTAACTGTGCTCGTTTGGGTTACTTGTTCCGCGGGGATGAAGAATCGCTGATTAAGCGTTTGGACTATTTGTTGGATTTGGCTCGTACGAGTTTGGAAATCAAACGTAAAGTCATTCAACGCCATATGGATCAAGGCCTTTTCCCGTACACGAAGCGCTATCTCGGTACGTTACGTAACCACTTCTCGACGATTGGTGTTAATGGCATCAACGAATGTATTCGTAACTTCACGCAAGATGAGCATGATATTACGGATGAATGGGGCCACACTTTTGCTGTTCGACTCTTGGATCACGTGCGTGCCCGCATGGTTCAAATTCAAGAAGAAACAGGCCACATGTATAACTTGGAAGCAACGCCTGCTGAAGGCACGACTTATCGCTTCGCTCGCGAAGATAGAAAGCGCTTCCCGGATATTCTTCAAGCGGGGACCGACTCCAATCCCTACTACACCAACAGTTCTCAATTGCCGGTGGGCTATACCGACGATCCTTTCTTAGCGTTGGAAATGCAAGACGATTTGCAACGCAAGTACACGGGCGGCACGGTACTGCACTTATACATGTCTGAAGCAATAAGTTCACCGAAGGCTTGTCGTGAGTTGGTTCGTCGTGCATTGACGCGTTTCACGTTACCGTACTTGACGATTACGCCGACGTTCTCGATTTGTCCTAAGCACGGCTATATCTCCGGTCGTCATGATTTCTGCCCGCTCTGTGACGCAGAACTCATTCAACAAAAGAAAGCTCAAGCCACTTGTGATTGCGAAGAAGGAAAGTAAAAATGCAAAAAGACGAAAACAAAATTGAATTAAAAGATAGCGAACGCCAACCTTGTGAAGTATGGACCCGTGTGATGGGCTACCATCGTCCGGTGTCGTCCTTTAACACGGGTAAAAAAGGTGAGTTTGCTGAGCGCAAGTACTTCGAAGAAAGTAAGTGCGGCCTAAACAAATAAAACGCTCGAAACTTAAAGCGTCGCACGAAGACTGTTTGTGCGACGCTTTTTTAAGGAAGCTCCATGACTCAACGCGACGCGACTGACTTAAAGATTGCTGGCATTACTCCTTATGCGAGCATTGACTATCCGGGTAAATTTTCTGCCGTGGTCTTTGTGCAGGGTTGCCCATGGCGTTGCCGTTATTGTCATAACCCCCACATGCAACCGCGAGAGTTTAATCCCGACTACGTTCATTCAAGTTGGCAAGAGCTGCTGACGCTTTTAGAGCGTCGCAAGGGGCTCTTAGATGCCGTCGTTTTTTCAGGTGGCGAACCCACCTTGGATCCGGCGCTCGAAGACGCCATACAAAAGGTCAAAGCGATGGGCTTTTTAGTGGGGCTTCATACGTCAGGGTGTTACCCTACGCACTTAGAGCCGTTACTGAAATGGGTGGATTGGGTAGGCCTTGATGTCAAAGCTTCATTATCCGATGAAGAGGCCTATCGCTACATTTCGGGGTTAGAAAAAGGGGAACCGGCTTCAATGGTTTTGTCCTGTTTGAAACTCATCCAAGACGCGGGTATTCAATATGAGTGTCGCACAACTGCACACCCAAATTATTTGCCAGACGACAAGGTCATCGATCTTGCCAAAGAACTTAAAGCGTTGGGGGTTAAAAACTACGCCTTACAAGTCTATCGCTTGCCTCCTCACTTAAATCTTCCTTTTGAGAAAGTCGGCTACGAGTACCCGCAAAAAGAGACGATTGAAACACTCAAGTCCCTTTTTGAGACGTTTGAATTGCGTCGCGAGTGACGCTTTCTAGAGTTGAATGCGTGTGCCGCAACCTGCCCATTGAACATCTTCAAAAGTTTGAGCCAGACGTGCAGCAGCATGAAACCCTGTGCAGTGGTTTGGGCGCCAACGCTTGACGTTAAAGCCCTTTAGAACGTCCATCCAAGCGTCCAATTCGCTATCAGGAACAGAACAAAGGTGCGTGCCACCCAAGACCGTATCAAATGAATCAATACCAAAGGTCTTTTGGGCGTAAGCGAGAATATTGGGGAGTCCCGCATGAGCGCAACCCAAAACAACCGAGTAGCCATGTTCTCCGTGTACCAATAAACTCACATCGTCCGTGAAAGTATCGGGGATGATGTCGCCCTCAGTCGTTTCTTCCCACATATCACGGGCGTTAACAAATTTCGAATTTCGTTCCGAATGGGGGACGGTGAAGGCGATTACGTTTGAGGTAACTTCAGCCCATCGATCAATTGTGCGATCAACGACACTGGCCATCACAGCGCCACCGCCACCATTTCTGGCGTGATCCGCATCGCTCCAGCGTTGTTTTTCAAATCCCGCTCCACCCCAAACAGTGGCTTGAGGGGCCATGCGGACGACATCCATGAGACCGGCAGTGTGGTCAAAGTGACTGTGAGAGAGAACGACGTCTTTTAACGCTTTCCAATCAAGATCTAAGTATTTGGCGTTGTGTTCAAGGGCGTGTTGGTAGCCACCGGTGTCAAGAAGAAGGTTTGTTGTCTCATTTTTGAGATGAAGCGAATAACCCCATTCGCTTTTGAGGTTTTGATTTTGGCAAAAATTTTCAACGACAACGGTTAAAAGCATGGCGGTTCTCCTTGGCGGACCTATTTGAAAATAGTAGCACCGTTTGAGTTGCTATCACCGTTTTGAGCTATGATGATTAAAAGACAGAGGAGAATAGGTATGCCGAGAAATGCAATGGTTGTCGTGGATATGCTCTATGACTTTATTGATGGAAGTCTGGCTTGTTTACATGCTGATGAAGCTGTGGCTGAAGCCAAGCGTCAAATCGAAGAGGCACTTGCTAAAGATATAGACTTTCCGATTTTATTTATTTTGGATCATCATCCTCAAAATCATTCCTCATTTAAAGAGTTTGGAGGGATTTGGCCTTCGCACTGTGTGGCTGGAACGCGTGGAGGGGAAATCCACGATGATCTTAAACCTTTTGTTAAACCGGAGCGCTCTTTTTATAAAGGTTGCGAAGTTGATAAAGAACAGTATTCGGGCTTTGAGGGTGTCAATGATAAAGGGGAGAGCTTAGCTAAAGCGCTATCCGGAATGGGCGTGATGGATGTCACGGTTGTGGGGATTGCGACCGAGTATTGCGTGAAAGAAACCTGTTTAGATTTGCACAAGAGAGGCTTTGCTGTGACGCTCGTATCTGAAGCGTTGGCTTATGTGGACTTCGAGGGACACAAGAAAACATTAGAAGAGCTCACCAAAAAAGGCATAACGGTTATTTAATTTAACGTTTCAAGCAAAAGCGGCTACCGGGAAAAAACGATAGCCGTTTTTGTCAGAGTTTGAAAATTAATGCCAAGGGGCTTTGTCTTCGCACATCTTCGCATCTTCTGCGGTAAAGCCTTGAAGACTATTCTTTCGCGTTTGAATGCAGATGAATTGAAG
>DYCH01000028.1:0-1098 GCA_019418235.1 Sutterella sp. | reverse complement strand
ATTGAAGACCCGCCTCTAAAGCACGAATAGCACGATGACCTTCTGGATCAATGCGGAAAGCATCGCCCTTAGCAATTTCAACAACTTCGCCATCAATGTAAAGTTCGCCCTTGCCCTCAAGTACGATGTAGAGCTCTTCGTTATTCGTGTGAGCATGAACAAACGGAACAGCTACCATGGGGGGAAGTTTATTGACCGAGACTTCGCAGCCAGTCAAATCCAACACGTTATGGAGTTCTTCGCGATTTTCCATCGTGATAGTGACTTTCTTAAAATTTTGCATTTTCATCTCCAATAGTTCGATATCGAACCAAATAAGTTTTAAAATGGCAACCGAAGTTGCCTGATTTTTTAAAAGTTGTTTAAAACTCGTTGCATCAACGCTTCAAGTTGATCCGCCTCTTCTTCAGAAAGAGGGGAGAAAACTTTAGCGTTTAAGCTTTCTGAAATCGCTTCAAAAGTCGGTCGAAGAGCTAAACCTTTATCCGTGAGGTAGACACCGATAGCACGATTGTCTTCTGGGTTGCGCATTTTGCGAACATAACCCAACTTCTCCAACTTATCCACCATCACGCTCATCGTGGACTTGGTGCGGCGTGCCCGACGAGCAAGCTCGGTAACCAATGCTCCGTCATTTTTATAGAGCTGAATCAGGATATCACCGTGACACGGAGCAATGTCTTCAACACCACGGCTTTTGAGCTCCTGGGCGATGAATGCATTGGCCATTTCAGCCAAGCGACCTGAATAGTGAACAAGAGAACGATTTTTCATGACAAACATCGTAGTTCGACATCGAACATTTGTCAAATGCTAGTAATAGATAACTTTTGGAGTGCCTATTTTGTGGGTTGGAAATGGTGGTGAGAATTGTTGGTGAAAATGCTGAAAAAATGCTTGCAATCCATAGGGTTAATCAGTACAATAGCGTTTTTTCTGTCCTTGCCGCACTAGAAATAGACGCTCTAGGTGGCTTTTTCCGTAAGGAGACAATTCCAATGCGTCATTATGAAATTTGCTTTATTGTGCACCCGGATCAAAGCGAGCAAGTTCCCGCTATGATCGAACGCTACAAGGCTCTTGTTGTCGAACAAGGTG
>DYCH01000027.1 GCA_019418235.1 Sutterella sp. | reverse complement strand
GATGATAGTTGGTTGTATTTCCAGTGAAAGTAGGACATTGCCTGGCTCCCCATTTTAAAAGCCCTGAAGTGAAAACTTCGGGGCTTTTACTCTTTCTAGAGCCGAAAAAACATCTTCTTAAACCACAACCTTTGCGGTGGTGTGTGCTAAATTATCGCTTTATGAATAGCGAAGATCTTTTCGGTGACGCCGTCACCATCAAACAGCCTGAAAAATCGACCACTCGTCGCAAAAAGCCGATGGCTCAAAAGATGCAGCCGTTAGCGGAGCGCCTTCGTCCTCAGAACTTAGATGAAGTTGTCGGTCAAAAACATTTATTGGGCCCCGGTATGCCATTGCGTGTGGCTTTTGAAGAAGCACGTCCCCACTCCATGATTCTTTGGGGGCCGCCCGGTGTTGGTAAAACCACACTTGCCCGCTTGATGGCCGAAGCGTTTCACTTACCCTTTATTGCGATTTCTGCCGTTTTAAGCGGTGTTAAGGATATTCGTGAAGCGGTGGAAGCTGCTCAGATTCGCATGGATCAAACGGGGGAACCGACGCTTGTCTTTGTTGACGAAGTGCACCGTTTCTCGAAGTCTCAACAAGATGCCTTTTTGCCTCATGTGGAAAGTGGCCTTTTTGTCTTTATTGGGGCCACGACCGAAAATCCGAGTTTTGAAGTCAATAGCGCCTTATTGTCTCGCTCGGCGGTCTATGTGCTTGAGAGCTTGAAAGCAGAAGACTTTAAAGAGTTGTTGCCCAGAGCCGTGGCCGTTGAAGCCCCGGGTGTCGTCTTTGATGACGATGCGCAAGACATTTTGATCAATTTGGCTGATGGGGATGCAAGAAGGTTTTTAAATGCTGTTGAGTTAGCGTGCCATTTAGCCGTGGATACGAAAGTTGAAACGGTCACAGCTGACCTTTTGCGAAAGAGCTTACCCGCCACGCTTCGTCGCTTTGATAAGGGTGGGGAGAATTTCTACGATTTAATCTCCGCTTTACACAAGTCAGTGCGTGGGTCTGACCCTGACGCAGCACTTTATTGGATGACGCGAATGCTCGTTGGTGGCTGCGATCCGCTTTATCTTTGCCGTCGTATTATTCGTATGGCTACGGAAGATGTGGGTTTGGCTGATCCGCGAGCGCTTGAAATTGCTTTAAATGCTGCTCAAGCCTATGAGCGATTAGGCTCTCCTGAAGGGGAACTCGCGATTGCCAATGCTGTGGTTTATTTGGCTGTGGCGCCAAAGAGCAATTCCATTGAAATGGCTTATAACGCCGTCAGAAGTTTTGTAGCGAAAGACGCCTCGCGTTCCGTGCCATTTTACCTTCGCAATGCCCCCACGAAACTCATGAAAGAATTGGGTTACTCTCAAGGCTATCGCTATGCGCATGACGAACCCGATGCGTTTGCCGCAGGCGAAATTTATATGCCAGAGGGCCTTGAATCCATCCGTTGGTATGAACCTCGTCCAAGGGGGCTGGAGATCAAAATCGGTGAGAAACTTCATCGTCTTGAAGAAATCAATCGTCAGGCTCATGCGCAAGGCAAGGGTCGCAAGCGAGAAAAGAAAGCCTAAAGGGCAAAAATCCTTTGAGTTTTCTATAGTTTTTGTCTCAATTAAGTTGTGATTTTTCTTGCAATAAAGCGACAAACGAGCCAAAATTAACAAATTGTTATTTTTAAACAGAACCGTTTACATTGACGGCTCTTATTAAGGAATTAGTAAATGCTCGACATTAACTTATTACGTAAGCAACTCGATGATGTGGTCGCCCGTTTGGCCACGCGTCCGTTTGAGTTCCCTGTGAAGGAATTCAATGCGTTGGAAAACGATCGCAAAGAAGTCCAAAAGCAAACCGAAGCTTTGCAAGCCTTGCGCAACAGTTTGGCTAAGCAAATCGGTACGATCAAGAAGTCCGGCGGTGATGCTTCCGAATTGATGGCCGAAGCTGCCGCTATTCCTGAAAAGCTCGTGGATCTTGAAGCCCGTTTGGCCGATATCCGCAACGACCTTGAAGAGTTGATGATGAGCGTGCCGAACCTTCCGACGGAATCCGTTCCGGTGGGCAAAGACGAACGCGACAATCCTGAAGTTCGTCGTTGGGGTACGCCTCGCACGTTTGACTTTGAAGTCAAGGATCACGTTGATATCGGTATGCCCTTAGGTTTGGACTTTGAAACGGCCGCCAAGGAATCCGGTTCACGCTTTTGCTTCATGCGCGGTCAAGTGGCACGTTTGCATCGTGCTTTGGCTCAATTCATGCTTGATACGCATACGAGCGAACACGGTTACACCGAATGCTATACGCCTTATATCGTTTCTGCTGAAACGATGCGTGGTACGGGTCAATTGCCGAAGTTTGAAGAAGACCTCTTTGCCGCTAAGAAGGGTGGTCAAGATGGTGAAGGCGAACACTTGTACTTGATCCCGACGGCTGAAGTTTCTTTGACGAATATGGTGAGTGGCAAACTTTTGCGTGCTGACGAATTGCCCATCAAGATTACGGCTCATACGCCTTGCTTCCGTTCTGAAGCCGGCTCCTACGGTCGTGATACGCGCGGCATGATCCGTCAACACCAATTCGATAAGGTCGAAATGGTTCGTATCGTCAGCCCCGAAGACAGCTATGATCACCTCGAAGAAATGGTCAATAACGCTGAACGTATTCTTCAAAAGTTGGGTCTCCCGTACCGTGTGATTACGCTCTGCACGGGCGACATGGGCTTTGGCGCTGCCAAGACCTATGACTTGGAAGTTTGGATTCCGGCACAAAACACGTACCGTGAAATCTCTTCTTGCTCCAACTGCGAAGCTTTCCAAGCTCGCCGTATGGGCGCTCGCGTGAAGGGTAAGGACGGCAAGCCCCAATACGTTCATACGTTAAACGGTTCCGGCTTGGCCGTGGGTCGTGCTTTGGTGGCTGTTTTGGAAAACTACCAAAATGCTGACGGCTCTGTGACGGTGCCTGAAGTGCTTCGCCCGTACATGGGTGGTGTTGAAGTGCTTCGCCCGGAAAACCAACCGTTGCGTGACTTTAAAGCCTAATTTGTTTTAAAGTTATTCCTGCAAAGTGGCCTCACAATTTGTGAGGCCATTTGCGTTGGAAGGTGAAGATTTTACGGTTTTGCCGTGCGTCGAATCTTTTGCATCAAATCCCATTGAGGATTGTAGGCTTTGGTATCGACATCCAATAGTCCCAACACCGTGTGATAGAGATGGTCATGAGCGACGTTATCAAGTTCCGTTAAGGTAAAGACATTCGTACCCAAGCGTTTTTGCGTGCCATCTGAAAGCCACAAGATGCCAGGCACTTGAGTTTGCTCATTGGGGGCCACCAAACGGGGAGCACCGTGCAAATACAAACTCTTTTCGCCGACGCTTTCGCCATGATCACTCATGAAAATGAGGGAAGAATCAATGTCTTTTCGAGCCTCCAAGACTTTAATCATTTCATTGAGAGAATAATCGGTGTAGCGAACGGAATTGTCATAGGCATTTAAGATTTCTTCACGCGTGCATTTGCTGAAATCATTGCTTCGGCAAGCCGGTTTAAAGAACTCCATATTTTGCGGATAGCGCTTGAAGTATGCCGGGCCGTGGGAGCCCATCATGTGTAAAACAATGACTCGATTTTTACCGGTTGAAGGCGCATCCAATTCGCGCTTTAACGCTTCAATGAGGTTTTGATCGGTTTCTCCAGCCACTTGAGGCGCATTCTTACTTTTGACACCTTGGCACACACCTTTGCAGCCCGATTGATTATCAATCCAGGTCACATCAAACCCAGCACGTTGCAAAAGCGGCAACAGCGATTCTTCAGAGACGATGCGTTGACGGTCATAATCACGACGACCGATACGAGAGAACATGCAAGGCAAGGATTGTTCTGTGTCGGTACCGCAGGCGCTGACTTTCGGGAAAGAAATAATATTGCGTTGTGAAAGATTAGGGTTCGTTTCACGATCGTAACCTGCTAATTGCCAGCTTGCCGAGCGCGTGGTTTCGCCTGCAACAATAACCGTGACCGTGGGACGGGTGTTATTGCTTAATGCTGGGCCCATTTGAGGCGTATCGTCAACGATTAAGCGTACGCGCTGAGAGCTCGAACTTGAATCATCTTTAAACGTTTTGTAAGTGGAGACCAACGAATTAAAGGGCGTGATGAGATAGCGAACATCACGGTGATTTCGCATAAGACTGCTCATCGGTTGGAAGGCACTTAAAACAAAGATGCCGGCAAGTCCAATGCTTAAAAGTCCCATGGAGAGCGAAGCCACTCTTTTTGTTTGAGGTAGGTACTTTAAGCAAAGCAGGGGCAATGCACTAAAGAGCACCACCTTGAAAATCCACGTCAATGTGATGAGGTCAAAGACTTCTGCAGGATTGGTTTCCAAGGAGTTGCGAATCATGTTGGGGGAAATCACAATCCCGTATTGAGAGCAAAAGACATTGGTGACGGCGCTGATCAAAATCAAAATCCCTAATACGGGTTTTAAAATCTTGGCAGGCAACAGGATTTGCATAAAATATAACCATGCTGCGAACAAGCAAATCAATACAATATAGGTGTTGATCAGTGTTCCGATCGTCGTCAACGTCCAAAGACGAACGAAAAATTCAGAACACAAAACGCTAACCCACACGACGGCAAAGATGAGTGTGTAGAAATTGCGTGCTTTCAAGATGAAGTTCTTCACAATGACTCCAAAAAGAGAATGAATTGATGAAGAACAGTTTGGCAATGAGAGTGTCAAAGTCCTGTCAAACGACTGTCAAAAAGACGTGAAAAGAAAGCCCATGTTTGTAACGATTTTGTGGGCCGAGACATTCCTTTCTTGGGAAATGCTTTATGAAAAGAATTCTTTTTGTTGATGACAATCCCGATATTCTTTTGGCTTTAATTGATTATTTTTCCAACCGGGATTGGATTACTGACAGTTGTGGCAATGGGACAACGGCGCTTAATTTGCTCTCCACCAATGAATACGACATTTTGGTTTTAGATGTGACTATGCCGGGCATGAGTGGGGTTGAAGTTTGTCGTCGTTTAAGAGACGTGGGCAATCCTATTCCGATTTTGATGTTAACGGCGCGCGACAGCAACGATGATGTTGTAACCGGACTTGAAGCAGGTGCCGATGATTACCTCATCAAGCCTTTTGAGTTAAAAGTGCTAAAGGCTCGTATCGAAGCGCTTTTGAGACGCTCGCAAGGGTTGGTGAGCACGAAACTTCAGGTGGGCGATTTGGTATACGATACCAAGAGTTTTAAAGTGAGTCGCGCTGGAGTCGCCCTCAATTTAAATCCGACGTGCTTGAAAATCTTAAAGCTATTGATGAGCGCATCACCTGCTGTTGTCAGTCGTCGTGAGATGATTGATGCAATCTGGGGCGAAGAAGCACCAGAAACGGACTCCTTAAGAGCCAACATCTACCTTTTGAGAAACGAGATCGATAAGAATTTTAATTCGCCTCTCATTCATACGCATCCCGGTTTGGGATGGTCTCTTGCGGTAAAAAAAGAGTAAATCATGAGTAACGCAAAACGCAGTCTTCAATACCGAATCGTTGCGGCCATTACGATCACGCTCTTTGTGGTGGCGGGGATCTATTCATTGGTTCTTTCGGCGGTGATTTTTTATACCGAAGAACATTTAGTCTCTGAGAACTTAAAAGAAAGTTTGAACATTGTTGTTGAACAAAATATTCCTCAAGGGATTGTTCCCAATTTTGGCGAAAGCGTGCAAATTTACGCCAAAACAGACCCGGATCATTTGGGGCTTAAACCCATACCCGACTTCTTGGTGGATGCACCGATGGGCTATTCTGAATTTTTTGAAGACGACAAGGCCTTTTTCATTTATCGAGAACCTGCGAACGATAACGATTTTATGATCGTCCGGGACCAAAGCGAATTTGAAGAAAAAGAAAGACTCATTCAATTGGCGGCGCTTTTAGGCGTTGTGATTTCCGTGAGTTGTGGCTTGGTTTTGGGTTGGATTTTAAGTCGAGGGATTGTGAACCCCATTAAGCGACTTGGGGAAGAAATTCAACGCAGTGCACAAAGTCCGACATTTGAACCTTTGAAAGTTCACGCTGAAGATAAAGAAATTGATACGTTGGCCAAATTCTGTGAGTCTTCCATTGAACGACTTCATTCATTGGTTCAACAAGAAAAAAATTACACCTCGGATTTAAGCCATGAGATCCGTACGCCTTTAACGGTGATTCGTTTAAATGCAGAACTTTTGGGTGAGACGGAACTCACGCCCGCTCAACAACGCTATGCCGACAAAATTGCCTCAGCAAGTGATCAAATTCAGCATTTAACGACGAGTTTATTGAATTTGGCACGCGAAGATATTAAGGAAACGAATACTGTTAAACCTTTGGAAGAAATTGCTAAAGAATTGGTTGAACTCTTGCAGAGCACAAATTCCTTTAGTGGAACAGCGCTTAAGATTGAGGGTCATTCGTCTGTGCTTTGGCCCGAAGTGGCAACCCAAACAGTGATGAGAAACTTGATTCTTAATGCGGTTACCCATAGTGCATCGACTGTGATTACGATCAACATCGGTGATACGGGGTTTGAGATTGTGGATCATGGGGTTGGTATCCCGCCAGAAGAGATTGAGAAAATCTTCATGCCTTTCTTTAGAGGTGAGCATGGAAATAACAGGGGTTTGGGTTTGGGATTATCCATTGTGAAACGCATCTGCGATAAGCAAAAGTGGCAAATTCAAGTCTCAACTCAAGTGGGACAAGGAAGCACATTTTCCATTCAAAAATAATTTTGACCGTTTTTTGACGCACTCCTTTGCATAATGCGTGGCATCGATGCAAAGGAGTTTTTTATGTTCAGAAAGTTTTCTCTCGAAATCCTCATTCCCTTGGTCTTTTTGGTGATCCTCATTATCAACCCGCCCCATGGACTGGATTATTGGATTGCTCAACAGTTCTACGATCCTGACTTGGGGTGGACGCTGCACCAGAATTTCTTTTTTGCCCAAATCATTCATAAGGGCGGCAAAGTTCTCTCGGGCGTGATCTTTTTTTATTTTCTTATCCGTTTGGCGTGGATTTATAAGAAAGGGGAACGTTTTTACGATGAGAAGAAGCGTTTATCGCTTGCCATCGTGGCTGGGATCTTTTCCTTAATTGCCGTGTGGTTATTAAAGCAAATAACGGACGTTCCTTGTCCTTGGGATGTGATGGGCTTAGGGGGCTGCCAAATTCCCGTCAATCCTTTTGCCGGTGCTTTCTGGGGTGAAAATGCCTGTTGGCCGGGCGGTCACGCCGGTGCCGGTTTTTCCCTTTTAGCGTTCTTTTTTGTCTACCGTTACAACAACCCTCGATTGAGTTTGATTCTTCTTGTGGGGGCTTTGGCTTTGGGGGCCGTTTTTGGTTTCGGTCGAATGGTGCAAGGGGCACATTTCTTGTCTCACAACGTGAGCACGATGTTGATTGACTGGTTGATTCCAGCAACGCTTTTCTTTGTGTATGACTTAAAGAAGAAATTGGAAAAGCGATAAAAATTTGAGTTTGCTCTGAAAACCAAAGAGGGGAGTCTTGCGACTCCCTTTGTCCTTAAAACTTAGGATGGTTTGAATGTGCAATCAACGCCAAAGGCGCTAATGAGCAACGTTAGGTATTGGCGGAAAGTCGCATCCGACGTTTCAATTGCCCAAGTGTCGCCGTAATGCGATTGAAGACTTAATTGACCGAGTTGGTCAATGACTTCGATCCAAGTGTTCACGTGAGGCAACGTTTCTTCCTTCTCGTTAATCCACAGTTTAAAAGGCTTGATGACAGTCTCGCGTTCCTCAAAGAGTAGATCAAAATTCTCAATTTCCATCTTGCGAAGAGCATGATAGTCCTTTAATAAATCCGCTTCACGCTTGTTGGTCAAAATCAACTCACCGGCTGTCGTGATGAGGTTGACCGTTTGTGGCAACGAGAGGTGTTTTTCTGCGTGAGAGAAATCTGAAAGTCCTGCACTTTTAACGTATTTCTTTAAGGTCAAGATGGGGAGCGACTTAAGCTTCATTGCTCGCGGTGCGATAAAAAGTTTAAGCATCACCGAACCAAACGTTGTGTAGCCTCGGTGGCTAAAGTATTGAAAGCGATCCTGATCAATGTAGCTATCGAGACTTACATCAACAATGTGGTGGTGCAGTGCTTCATCGAGGACTTCCATGGGGAAGTAGCCACCCATGGGACGCACGCCCGTTTCAATTAAAAGGGGACCGCGGTCAGTCAACATGATTTCGGTGTGAGAGGGCCCGAATTGAAAGTCCAGGGCTGAGAGCGCGGCTTTGGCGTACTCAATGACTTCGAGATGCTTGGGCTCAAACGTTCGAACGAGTTTCGCGTAGTTATAAGCATTGCCGAGACTGCCAATCGGAATCTTGCTGTATTCCCACAGATCGGTTACCGTGTGGCGTCCCTTCATTGAAACGGTATTGACGATAAATTCCGTACCTCTGGCAAATTCTTGTACCAAGACTTCTTGGTTTTGAGAACCAAAGAAATCCAATGCCTTTTTAATTTCCTCGAAGTGTTCAATGACTTCATTTTCATCTGAGCAGAAATGAACACCTTGTGTACCGGCACCCGCCAAGGGCTTTAAAACAATGGGGTATTGATTCCAAGCGCGGATGGTTTGGAGACACTCTTGAAGATTTTTCACGCGCTCAGACCGAATGGTAGGAACGCCCGCCTTTTTCAAGGCTTGGGTCATCAAGTATTTGTCGCGACGAGCAAGACTGGAGTCGGGGCTGTTGCCGGGCAACCCTAAACGCATCGAGAGCGCATCGGTCAAAGGAACGCCCACTTCGCTGCCGGCAATGATTGCGATGGGAGAAAACGTGCTCACAAGTTTTTGAGCAGCGTCAACATCATTGGTTTCAAGATAGAAAATGTCGTCCGTGTATTGTCTCGCAAAAGCTTCGCCGGCTTCTCTGAATGGACGATACTCGTCAGAGTCGTTTTCAAGTTTGGGATAAATGACAATGGGATGAAGGCCACGATCAGCAACCTCTTTGACGTAAAAACGACCGGTCGAGATAACTTCAATGATGACAACGTTTTGCATAACACCACACTCCCACAATAATCATTTCTTAGTGTATGCGAAATTTGAGAAACAATGTCAAAGAAAATTCTGCTCAAAGGATCGGATGGCTTGAAAAAACACGAGGTGAGAAGTTGAAAAAGTGTGGGACTTTTTGTGGGACATAAAAAATAGCAGGCGTCAAAGGCCTGCTACTATTGAATTTCTGGCGGAAAGAGAGGGATTCGAACCCTCGATACGGACGAGCCGTATACCGGATTTCGAGTCCGGCGCATTCGACCTCTCTGCCATCTTTCCGCAGAAGATTCGAATTATATCGAAATCCACCTCAATTTCCTAGGGAAAAATCATGGCGTTTGGCGACTTAAGTCACACAAGGTGTTGTGTTAAGACAACGAAAAATCAACAAAAACACTTTTGATTATTCACGTTAATACTCAAAGAGGCTAAAAACATTTGAGATTGCTCAAACTTTTAACTTCTTTTTACTGCACAATAATCTTAAGGTGTTATCTTGTCTGTATATGCCTTATTTTCTCGAGGAGAACTTCATTATGGACATTAAAGAAATCATTGAACGCAACAAACGCGCCCATCATCGCCTTGGTTTGATCACCAAGGAATTGTATGACACGTTGAGCGACGGCCATCACAACAGTTTGCGTGCTTCTCAAGTCACCGAAATGATGAACGCCTCCTTTGAAATGCTCAAAGAAAGCGATGTGATGTTGTCTTGGGCTGAAGAAGGCCTTCCTGGCGAAGCTGAAGTCAAGGTCGAAGCCGAACCCAAGAAAGCACCGGCTAAGAAAGCCGCCGCTAAGAAACCGGCTGCCAAAAAGGCTGCTGCAAAACCTGCCGCTAAGGCTGCTGCAAAGCCTGCAGCTAAGAAGGCTGCCGCTGCAAAGCCCGTAGCTGAAAAGGCCGCTCCGGCAAAGAAAGCACCGGCTAAGAAAGCTGCAGCAAAGCCAGCCGCCAAGGCTGCTCCGAAGGCCGCTGCCAAGCCCGTGGCCGAAAAGGCTGCACCGGCTAAGAAGGCTCCTGCAAAGAAAGCCGCAGCAAAACCTGCCGCCAAGGCTGCTGCTAAGCCCGCCGCCAAGAAAGCAGAACCCGCCAAGAAGGCCGCTCCTGCTAAAAAGGTAGCTGCTAAGGCTGCACCGAAGGCTGCTGCCAAGCCCGTAGCTGAAAAGGCTGCACCGGCAAAGAAGGCACCTGCCAAGAAAGCCGCTGCAAAACCTGCTGCCAAGGCTGCTCCGAAGGCTGCCGCCAAGCCCGCTGCCAAGAAGGCTCCGGCTAAAAAGGCTCCTGCTAAGAAAGCTGCTAAGAAGTAATCCTTTTTAGTTTTTCTCGAAAGCCACTGTTAATCTTTTAGCGGTGGTTTTCTTATATTTGAAAACTGTATTTTTCAAAGGTGTTGCCCATGTCGGCAAAAATGCGTTTCATCACTGCGATGCTCATTTTCTCCACCATTGCGCTGGTGGTGAAAAATGTGGAGTATTCGGCTAGCGTGATCGTTTTAGCCCGATGCGTGATCGGGGCACTCTTTTTGATGGGCTTTTTCGTGGTCACGCGTCGAAGCCCCGATTGGCGGGCTATTAAAGAAAACGGCCGTTGGTTGTTGCTCTCCGGAATCGGTCTGGGACTTAATTGGCTCTTTTTATTTGAAGCCTTTAAACATACAACGGTCTCTGTTTCGATTTTGTGTTATTACTTGGCGCCTGTCATTGCGCTTTTATCGGCACCGATTTTCTTAAAAGAAACCATCACTCGACAACAAGTGTTATGCATCTTGGTAGCGCTTTTGGGGATGTTTTTTGTCTCGGGCGCCTATAGCGGTGAAATCGTTGGCGTGACGGGTATTGTCTTTGCGCTTCTTGCGGCACTTTTTTATGCCTCTGTCATCGTGATCAATCGAACGATTAAAAATATTTCTCCGTACGATGTGTCGATGATTCAATTGCTCTGCGCGGCGATAATTTTCATTTTCTATGTCCCGATGACGCAAGACCTCTCCACAATGACTTGGAGTAGTGAAGCAGCACTTTTGCTTTTAATTGCAGGCGTTGTTCATACAGGGATTGCGTATTTATTGTATTTTTCAAGTTTTTCTTCGCTTTCTACGCAAAGTATCTCAGTTTTAAGCTACCTCGATCCTGTGATGAGTGTGGTCTTTGCGTGGCTGATTTTGAATGAACCGTTAACCACTTCCTCGATGATTGGAGGGGCATTGATTTTAGGGGCAACGTTTGCAATGGAATTTTGTGGGAAAAATGCAAAAATTCATGAATAAGTAATTGATTTTTTAGTTGTAACCTGTATAATTCCGCAAAGATAAAAATAATAAAGGCACTTCTTAAAGTGCCTTTGTTGTTTCTGTCCTACTGTCTGGATACGGGGAGAAGGGATTTTCACCGTATAAACCTTCGGGAAAGCTTTGAAAATAAGGCATTTTCGATGTGTGATTGATGGGCCAAGTGGCCCTTTTTTATTGCAATTTTAAAAGCAAAGAGTATTTCAAAAACATGAGTGAATCTACGACTGATTTGGTGTCGATGGTTGAGCAAACGGTTACCGGCATGGGCTACGAGTTTGTGGACTTGGAGTATTTGCCGCGTGGCATGATTCGTGTCTCGATGGATAGCCCCACGGGGGTTGGCGTTGATGATTGCGAACGCGTGAGCAACCAATTGACTCACCTCTTTACCGTTGAAGAGGTGAATTACGAACGTCTTGAGGTGTCTTCGCCCGGTGTTGAACGTCCGTTAAAGCGTTTAGCTGATTGGAAGCGTTTTGAAGGTGCCTTAGCCCACGTTGAACTCTTTGCTCCGTTAGTGGCCGAAGGGTTCCCGGAAGCCGGTCGTCGCAAGTTAGACGGCCGCATTAAAGGTGTGGAAGGCGAAGGAATCGAGGCCAAAATCCAATTTTTATTTACGGATGAAAAGCCCGCTAAAACGCCGGCTCAAGCTGCTCGTGAACGCATTGCTCTGAAAAAGAGTGGCAAGAAAGCCGCAGCCGTTGAACCGGTTCTCGTGAGTTTTACGATCGATCAAGTGGATCGAGCTCACTTGGTTGCAGAATTAAACTTCAAAGGAAAGTAAAAAAATGAATCGCGAAATGCTTGAAATGGTTGAAGTGTTAGCCCAAGAGAAGAACGTGCCCCGTGAGGTCGTCTTCGGTGTGCTCGAAACGGCTTTAGCTAGCGCTATTAAGAAGGCTAACTTCCAAGGCGAAGACGCTGATGTGGAAGTGGCTGTGGATCGCACGACGGGTGACTACCAAGCTTGGCGCCGTTGGTTGGTGGTGGCCGATGAAGAAGGTCTTCAAGAACCCGATCGCCAAGAAATGTTCTCTGACATTCACGAAGATTATCCGGATTTGGTCGTGGGTGACTACATCCGTGAAGAAGTGGCCAACATCAATAGTTCCGGTCGTCGTTTCGCTCAAGATGCTAAGCAAGTGATTTTGCAACGCTTGCGCGACGCTGAACGCGAACAAATGTTGGTTGAATTCTTGGCCCGCGATGAAAAGATCGTTTCCGGTCTCGTCAAGCGCATGGACAAGGGTGACGCCGTGATTGAAATTGGTAAGGTTGAAGCCCGTTTGCCGCGCTCTGAAATGTTGCCTAAGGAAACGATGCGCCCGGGCGATCGCGTTCGTGCCTTCGTTGCTCGCGTCGATCGCATGAGCAAGGGTCAACAAATCTTCTTGTCCCGCACGTGTCCTGAATTCATTAAGGAATTGTTTGCGCTTCAAGTGCCCGAAATCGAAGAAGGCCTTTTGGAAATCAAGAGTGCTGCTCGTGACCCGGGTAGTCGCGCCAAGATTGCTGTGCAAGCTAAGGACGCTCGCTTGGATCCGGTCGGTACCTGCATTGGTGTGCGCGGTACGCGTGTGAATGCCGTCTCCAATGAATTGGGCGGCGAACGCGTGGACATCGTGGTTTGGGATGACGAACCGGCTCAGTTTGTTGTGAGCGCTTTGGAACCGGCTAAGGTGACGGGCGTTGTGATGCTTGAAGACACGCACACGATGGAAGTCGTGGTCGATGAAGACAATTTGGCGATTGCCATTGGTCGCGCCGGTCAAAACGTGCGTTTGGCTAGCGAATTGACGGGTTGGAAGATCGACATCATGACCAACGAAGAAGCTAGCGCCAAGCGTGATGATGAAACGGCCAAGATGCGTGAAGAATTTACGCAAAAGGTGGACGTGGATGCCGATGTGGCTGACATCTTGATCGAAAACGGTTTCTCCACGATCGAAGAAGTGGCTTATGTGCCTGAAGCTGAACTTTTGGAAATTGAAGCCTTTGACGAAGACACGGTGAAGATTCTGCGTGAACGCGCCCGTAACAAGTGCTTGATGCAAGACTTGGAACGTGAAGAAAATTTGCGCCAAGCTGAGCCCGAAATGGTGGCTTTGGAAGGCATGGATAATGATTTGGTTAATGTGCTCGTGGCCCACGGTGTGAAGACCCGTGATGACCTCGCCGAATTAGCCGTTGATGAATTGGTGGAAATGAGCGGTATTGATACCGATCGCGCCAGCAAGTTGATTCTTGCAGCTCGCGCCCACTGGTTTAATAACTAAGTCGAACTTTGTCGAAACGAAAACAGTTAACGTTAGAGAAAGATCGAGAAGGAAGAAATATGGCAAATTCGACTGTATTAGAACTCGCTAAAGAAATGAATGTGACTGCGCAAGAAATGCTTCAACAGTTAAAGAGCGCCGGCATTCAAAAGTCAAGTGAAACCGATGCCGTTACCGAGGGTGACAAGCGTCGTTTGATTGAGTTTTTGCGTACCGACCGTCAAGCCAAACCGCGCAAGATTACCTTGACGCGCAAGGAAACGACGACGGTGAAGCAAGCCGACGGCCAACACACCGTGAAGGTGGAAGTGCGCCGTAAGCGCGTTTTGGTGAAAAACGCTGCCGGTAACAACGCTTCTCGTGAAGAAGCAATGGCTCAAGAACGCGCTCGTGCTTTGGAAGAGGCGCGCGCCAAGATGCAAGCTGAAGAAGCACAACGCAAGGCCGAAGAGGCTGCTCGCGCTCAAGCTGAAGCCGCTCGCGTAAAGGCCGAGGAAGAGGCTCGCGCAAAGGCTGCCGCTGAAGAAGCTCGCAAGGCCGAAGAAGCCAAGCGCGCTCAAGAAAAGGCTAAGCACGAAGCCAATAAGGCTCGTGAGCAAAAGCCGCAACCCAAGCCCCAGCCCAAGGCTGAAACGAAGGTTGACGATAAGGCGGCTGCTGAACAAAAGGCTCGTCGTGAAGAAGCCAAGCGCAAGGCCGAAGAAGAAGCTCGCGCCATTCGCGAAATGATGAGTAAGCCCAAGACCGGTGTTCAAAAGGCCAAGGCCGAACCCAAGAAAAATGATGGCAAGAAGCCCTCGGATAAGAAAAAGGGCAACAAGAACGCGATGCAACAAGATCGCGACGATGACAGCAAGAAAAAGGGTGGCGGCAAGCACGCAGGCGGCGGTCATAACGCTGGCGGCGCTAAGTGGGAAGAATCCAACAAGCACCGTGGCAACCGTGGCAATGCTCGCGTGATGGATGAACAAGGTGATGAATGGGTTGGTGGCAACCGTCGTAAGGGCGGACGCCGTCATGAACAAAATAAACCGCAACAAGTTCAAAACAACGAACCGGTGGTTCGTGAAGTGAGCGTGCCGGAAACGGTAAGCGTGGCGGATTTGGCCCACAAGATGGCTGTGAAAGCCACCGAAGTCATCAAGACTTTGATGAAGATGGGCCAAATGTGCACGATTAACCAAATGTTGGACCAAGACACGGCCATGTTGGTGGTCGAAGAAATGGGCCACAAGGCAATTGCTGCTAAGCCCGATGATCCTGAAGCCATTTTGGGCGACATGATGCAAGAAAACGTGGCAGAAAGCTTGCCGCGTCCGCCGGTGGTGACCATCATGGGTCACGTTGACCACGGTAAGACGAGTTTGTTGGACTACATCCGTCGTGCCAAGGTTGCCCAAGGCGAAGCCGGTGGTATTACGCAGCACATCGGTGCTTATCACGTTAAGACCCCGCGCGGCATTGTGACTTTCTTGGATACCCCGGGGCATGAAGCCTTTACGGCCATGCGTGCTCGTGGTGCACAAGCTACCGACATCGTGATTTTGGTGGTGGCTGCTGACGACGGCGTGATGCCGCAAACGAAGGAAGCTATTGCTCACTCGAAGGCCGCCGGTGTCCCGATGGTTGTTGCCATCAATAAGATCGATAAACCGGAAGCCAATCCGGAACGCGTTAAGCAAGAACTCGTTCAAAACGATGTGATGCCGGAAGACTGGGGTGGCGATGTGCCCTTTATCCCCGTGTCTGCTAAGACCGGTCAAGGCGTGGATGAATTGTTGGAAAACGTCCTTTTGCAAGCTGAAATGCTTGAATTGAAGGCTCCGCGTGAAGGTTTTGCTCGTGGTCTCGTGGTGGAATCCCGTTTGGACAAGGGTCGTGGTCCTGTGGCCTCTATTCTCGTTCAATCCGGCACCCTTCACCGTGGTGACATCGTGTTGGCCGGTGCTGAGTTCGGCCGCGTTCGCGCCATGATCAATGAATTGGGTAAGGCCGTGACTGAAGCCGGTCCTTCGATTCCGGTGGAAATCCAAGGCTTATCTGGTGTTCCGCAAGCCGGTGACGAAATCATGGTATTGCCCGATGAACGTAAGGCCCGTGAAATCGCTCTCTTCCGTCAAGGTAAGTACCGTGATGTGAAGTTGGCGAAGAAGCAAGCCGCTAAGCTTGAAAACCTCTTCTCCGATGCCGCTAATGGCGATGTGAAGAGCTTGGCTTTGATTGTGAAGGCCGACGTTCAAGGTTCTACGGAAGCTATCGTTCATGCTTTGACGAAGTTGTCCACGGACGAAGTTCGCGTTCAAGTGGTTCACTCCGCTGTGGGTGGTATCACGGAAAACGACGTGAACTTGGCATTGGCCAGTCAAGCTGTCATCATCGGCTTTAACGTTCGTGCCGACGCTCAAGCCCGTAAGTTGGCCGAAGTCGAAGGTGTTGACCTTCGCTACTACAACATCATTTACGATGCCGTTGATGATGTGAAGGCGGCTATGGGCGGTATGTTGGCCCCGGAACAACGCGAAACGATGTTGGGTATGGTTGAAATCCGTCAATGCATCCGTGTTCCTAAGGTCGGTATGATTGCCGGCTGTAAGGTCTTGGAAGGCGTGGTTAAGCGTTCTGCTTCTGCTCGCCTCTTGCGCGACAGCGTCGTGATCTACACGGGCGAATTAGCGAGCTTGCGTCACTTCAAGGACGACGTTCGCGAAGTCAAGGCCGGCATGGAATGCGGCTTGTCCTTAAAGGGCTACGACGATATCAAGGAAGGCGATCAACTCGAAATCTTTGAAGTGACCGAAGTCGCTCGTACGTTGTAATTAATAATGAGGCAGGGGACGGGTAAGAAGGCTTGTCCCCATCCTCCAATAAAAACAAAAGGATTTGAATTCATGAGAGCTGCAAAACCGGGACGCGCCCAGCGCGTAGCCGATCAGATCCAACGCGATCTGGCTCGCTTGATTCCGTTGGAAGTCCGAGATCCTCGCGTGGGTTTGGTGACGTTAACGGGTTGTGATATTACGCCCGACTATGCACACGCAAAGGTTTACTTTACCGTGATCGGTGCCGAGCCTGAAAGTGCTCGTGAAGGTTTAAATGCTGCGGCCGGTATGCTTCGCAATCACTTATTTAAGTTATTGCAAATCCATACGGTGCCGACGTTGCATTTTGAACATGACGAGAGCGTGGCTCGCGGCTTTGAAATGGATCAGCTCATTGCCAAGGCAATGAAGACAACGAAAGGTCAGTGATGCGACGCAAAGGTCAAGCCATTGACGGAGTCCTCCTTTTAGACAAAGCCTACGGGGAGACCTCCAACGCAGCACTGCAAACGGCACGCCGCTTATTTAATGCCCAAAAGGCAGGTCATACGGGAACGTTAGATCCCTTGGCAAGCGGCTTACTGCCGGTGACGTTTGGCGAAGCAACGAAGTATTCTGCCGACTTGCTTCATGCCGATAAAACGTACATTGCCGGGGTTAAACTCGGCGTAACAACCACAACGGGCGATCTTGAAGGAGAGTTCGTTGAAACAAAACCTGTGAATGTAACGCTTGATGAGCTCAACGCGACGTTAGAGTCGTTTCGAGGGGATATTTTGCAAGTCCCGCCGATGTTTTCGGCCTTAAAGCGTGACGGCAAAACGCTCTACGACTTGGCTCGTGCCGGTGTTGAGATTGAGCGTGAGCCCCGTCAGGTTCGCATTGAAGCGTTAAATGTTTTATCGTTTGAAGATGAACTTTTAACGATTGAAGTGACGGTATCGAAAGGTACTTACATTCGCGTTTTAGCCGAGGATATCGGCAAAGCTTTAGGGTGTGGAGCGCACCTGGCAAGCCTTCGACGCACGCGCGTTGGAGACTTGACGATTGAAGGAGCGGTGACGATTGCTCAACTGAAGGCAACCGACGCACAAGACCTTCATGCTCACTTAAAGCCCGTGGATGCGTTAATGCAAACGTTACCTGCGGTGCATTTAAATGAAACGGATACGGTTCGCTTCTGTCATGGTCAACGTTTACCGTTGGGCTTGGCAGCCTGTGACCGAGTTCGCGTCTATGGCGCGGACGAACAAATGGTGGGGACGGCACGCGTGAATGATCGCGGCGTGCTGGAACCCGAACGATTAATTGCCAACAAGAAAGATATTGAGGCAAAACATGACTAGTACTCGTGCGATTCGCAATATTGCGATTATTGCTCACGTTGACCACGGTAAGACGACGATGGTTGACAAACTTTTGCGCGCTGCCGGCACTTTCCGTGCTAACCAAGAAGTGGCAGAACGTGTGATGGACAGCGGTGACTTGGAACGCGAACGCGGGATCACCATTTTGGCCAAAAACTGCGCAGTCGAATACGAAGGGACGCACATCAATATTATTGATACCCCGGGGCACGCTGACTTCGGTGGTGAAGTTGAACGCGTTTTGTCCATGGTTGACGGTGTTTTGTTGTTGGTCGACGCTGTGGAAGGCCCGATGCCGCAAACGCGTTTCGTGACGCGTAAAGCTTTGGCTTTAGGCTTAAAGCCCATCGTTGTGATCAATAAGATTGACCGCCCGGGCTCTCGCCCTGATTGGGTTTTGAACCAAACGTTTGACCTGTTTGATAAGTTGGGCGCTACGGAAGAACAATTGGACTTCCCGGTGATCTACGCTTCCGCTTTGGAAGGTGTGGCCGGTTTCACCGAGGATATTGAAGAATTGAAGAAGATCGGTAATATGCGCGCCATTTTCGATACGGTGATCGAAAAAGTGCCGGTGCGTGATGACGATCCTAACGCTCCGTTGCAATTGCAAATTTGCTCCTTGGACTACTCGAGCTACGTTGGTAAGATCGGTATCGGTCGTGTGCACCGTGGTCGCATCCATGCCGGCAGCGAAGTTTGCATTATGAACGGTCCCGACGATACGCCGAAAAAGGCCAAGGTTAACCAATTGTTGATGTTCCAAGGCTTGGATCGCACGTTGGTGGATTCTGCTGAAGCCGGCGACATCGTGTTGGTTAACGGTATTGAAGAGTTGTCGATCGGTACGACCATTACGGCCGTGGATCAACCCGAAGCTCTGCCCCTTTTGAAGGTGGACGAACCGACGTTGGCCATGAACTTCCAAGTCAACTCCAGCCCCTTGGCAGGCCGAGAAGGTAAGTTCGTGACGTCTCGTCAAATTCGTGAACGTTTGGAACGTGAATTGAAGTCCAACGTGGCTATGCGTATGCGTCAAACCGATGACGAAACGGTCTTTGAAGTGGCCGGTCGCGGTGAATTGCACTTGACGATTTTGATCGAAAACATGCGTCGTGAAGGCTATGAATTGGCCGTGTCTCGTCCGCAAGTGTTGATGAAGGAAGTCGACGGTGTGAAGATGGAACCGTACGAAGTGTTGACGGTTGACGTTGAAGAAGATCACCAAGGCACCGTGATGGAAGAATTGGGTCGTCGTAAGGGTGACCTTCAAGACATGCAACCCGACGGCAAGGGCCGTGTACGTTTAGAGTACCGTATTCCTGCTCGCGGTTTGATCGGTTTCCAAAGCGAATTCATGACGATGTGCCGTGGCACGGGTATCATGAGCCACGTTTTTGATGACTACGGTCCGATCAAAGAAGGTGATGTCGGTGAACGTCGTAACGGCGTGTTGATCAGCCAAGATACGGGTGATGCTGTGGCTTACGCTTTGTGGAAGTTGCAAGATCGCGGCCGTATGTTCGTGAAGCCCGGCGACAAGCTCTATGAAGGCATGATCATCGGTATCCACTCTCGCGATAACGACATCGTTGTGAACCCGATCCGCGGTAAGCAATTGACGAACATCCGTGCTTCCGGTACGGACGAAGCTATTCGCTTGGTGCCGCCCGTTCAATTGACGCTTGAACACGCTGTTGAATTCATCAACGATGACGAATTGGTTGAAATTACGCCGAAGACCATTCGTTTGCGTAAGCGTTACTTGACGGAAATTGATCGTCGTCGTCACGCTCGCGCTGAACGTGAAGCATAATCGAAGTTATTTTTCGGTTTTATGAAAAAAAAGAAAGTGCCCGCAACCTGTCCTTGCGGTAGCCTCTTGAGCTACGAGGATTGTTGCGGGCGTTTTCATGCGGGTAGCCCCGCTCCCGATGCTGTCAGCCTCATGAAAAGTCGTTACTCGGCTTTCGTTAAGGTGTTGCCGGATTATCTTTTAAAGACTTGGCACGCAACAACCAGACCCACTGAATTAGATCTGTCCGATCCGGTGAAGTGGTTGGGATTAGAGATTAAAGACAGTAGCGAGTCGGGGGATACGGCAACCGTCACTTTTGTGGCGCGAGGCAAAATCGAAGGTCGTGCGTTTCGCCAGGTGGAAAAAAGTCGCTTTGTACGTGAAAACGGTCTTTGGTTTTACGTGGAAGGGGAGGTTGAGTAAATGGCTTTGACTGACCATCCAAAGCGTATTTTGGAAGGGGCGCTTTTGACAAGCGAAACGGCTTTGTCGATTGCGAGCCTTCGTCAATGTTTAGACCGTCGCTACACACGCATTGAAGTGCATGCGATGCTTCTTGAGTTGCAAGACGAGTGGAAAGATAGAGCGCTTGAACTTAAAGAAGTCGGAGACGGTTTGTGGCGATTTCAATCGTTGCCGCAGATGAGGGAGATTCTTCAAAAGCTGCACCCCGAGGAAGCGCCCAAATACACGCGTACCGTCATGGAAACATTAGCCGTTATTGCGTATCGGCAACCCGTGACGCGAGGCGATATTGAAAAGATTCGAGGCGTGACGGTGAATGCCAACGCCATGAAAACGCTCATTGATCGTAACTGGATTGAAGTGATCGGCCGTCGTGAGACGGTGGGGCATCCGGAACTTTTTGCTACCACGCGCCAATTTTTATTGGATTTGGGGTTAAACAGTTTGGAAGATTTGCCCGCGATCGGAACGCGAGATGATGCGCCCGATGAAGATTTTGAACTCTTTGACGGGCAAAACGAAACGCTTCAATTAGAAGGTTTGAGCACAGAAGATTATTTATCAAGCATTGACGCCGAACACGCCAAGCTTGAAGAACTGGCCATGCCTTTAATGCAGGCGGTCGAAAAAAACGAATGAATTACCGAAGGATGAAGAAAATGAATCTTCTCAATTGCCTTTGGTAGAGGATGAAACGGATGAGAACAACTAAGAAGCCTCGCACGCAAGGTGCCGGTGCAACGAGTGGCCGTGGCGCTCGAACGACGGGTGCTCGTAGCGGTCAACGCACGCAAAAAAATACGCCTTTCCGAGCTCCAGCGAAAAAGGCTTTGCCTGCTCGCACGGCGCGTGCCGTGAAGCCTATGGTGCAAAATGAAGAAACGACGCTGGCCAAAGTCATCGATACGACCAATTCTGATAAGTTGCAAAAGGTGTTGGCCGATGCCGGTTTAGGTTCTCGTCGTGACATGGAAGCGCTGATTGCAACCGGTGTCGTTACGATCAATGGTGACGTGGCCAAGGTAGGTGATCGTGTGCGTCCCAACGACATGATTCGTGTGAAGGGCCGTTTGGTTAAACGTCAATCGGTTTCTGAAGATGCGCCTCGTGTGCTTTTGTACCATAAGCCAGCTGGCGAAATCGTTTCCATGGATGACCCTGAAGGTCGTGCCAGCGTCTTTGATCACTTGCCGCGTGTGCAAGGGGCTCGCTGGATTGCCGTGGGCCGTTTGGACTACAACACCGAAGGTGTTTTGCTCTTTACGACGAGTGGCGAATTTGCCAACATGCTCATGCACCCGCGCTATCGCATTGAACGCGAATACGCCGTGCGCGTGCAAGGGGAGTTGACCGAAGAGAGCAAGGAAAAGCTCTTAAAGGGTGTGAAGCTCGATGACGGTATTGCCCAGTTTTCTCGCGTGGAAGACATCGGAGGCGTCTCCTCCAATCACTGGTATCGCGTGACGTTAGCCGAAGGTCGCAACCGTGAAGTGCGTCGTACGTTTGAAGCGGTGGGCTTAACGGTTTCTCGCTTGATTCGTGTGCGCTTTGGAGCTGTGTTGTTACCCAAGGACTTGCCCCGTGGCGCTAAGATGGAATTGTCCGATGAATGGGTCAAGGGCTGGATCAATGACTTAAAGGCCGGCAAAGCTCGCGGCGGCGTTGTGCCTGAAGTGCAAGAGCGCGTGACGCAACGCGGTCGCATTGAAAAGACGCAAGTGACTGATGACTCCAAGACCCGTAGCGGTCTTCGTCCTAAGGCCGGTATGGGCGCTAATAAGGGCGGTCGTAAGTTTGCTTCTCGAAAGGATATTTTCGATAAGGGCTATGAAGGTTTAGCCGAGAGCAAAAAGCGTACTCGCAAGCGCACGGCTGATAAGACGGTGGAGCGCGCACCGCGTCGTCAAAACAAACGTTACGCTTAAATAGCAGTTATTAAAAATCAAAGCCGAATTCTTCCAAAAAAAGAGTTCGGCTTTTTCTATGGTTTAATCTGACAAAAACCTAACAATCTAATTGTTAGATTGTTAGATATCGACGGTTTTGTGTTAGATGAAAATTTTCTTTTAAATATCAAATGCCTACACCCATCAACGTTAGCGTAATGGGAATCGCAACAGCTGAAAGCAACGTCGAAACAAAGATGGCGTTACTGGCTGCTCCCTCTTCACTTCTAAAATCGGTTGCCATCATGTAGATGTTGATGGCCACAGGAAGTGCTGCCGTTAAAGTGACTGCATAGGTTTCAAGGTCCGGCAAATCAATAGCGCGAGCTAAAAGGAAAACCAATAAGGGTTGAACCACAATCTTTAAAGCGGAAATGCCTAAACCTTTAGGCAGGCCTGCCGTGAATTTGTGTTGAGCTAACCCCATACCCACCACAATCAACGCTACGGGCGTCGTGGCATGGGCAACAAGACTGACGGATTGATCAAGAAATTGAGGAAGTTTGAGTCCCGTGAAGCTAAAGGCGCTACCCAATAAAATTGCAAAAACGATCGGGTTTTTAAAGACGCGCGTCATGGAGACAAACACTTTTTTCATGTCTTGGGTGCTGCCGGGTTTTCCGAACTCCACAAAGGCAATGGCTGTCGTCCACATGGTGATGACAGAGAAAATCACGATAAGACTGAGCGTTGGAATAGCACCATCTCCGAGACTGACTTGAACAATCGGCACACCCAACTGAACATTGTTCCCAAAAATCGCCGCCATCCCAAAGACAGTTTTACCGGTGTTGTCTAAACCAAAACTTCTGCCTAAAAGCCGTCCTAAGAAAAAGACAATGACGCAGGAGGTAGCAAAAACGCCGATCGCACGATAATCAATGGCAGGAAGTTCTGAGATATTGCTCATCAATTTAAAGAGCAATACGGGCATTAATAAGCGGAAGGTAAAACTACCCAAAGCACGGCTTGTTTCGGTGTTAAAGAGTTTACACTTGATTAAAAGCCAGCCCAATAAAACGAGCAAGAAAAGGGGTAAACAAACTTCAAGGTGGTACAAAAAGAGAGTCATATCCGCACCTAATAATGATTGCTTAATGTTAGCTCGACATCGGGAGAATCGCCTGACGAATTCTCCCTAGATTTTTAAGGTTTGAGCGCTGTGATCGGAACGACAAAGACGCCGTCAGGGCGCTGATACGCAGCATTGGTCATGCCGCACAAAACGCATAAAACAGAGGGGGCGCTTTTGGGGTTGTTATTGTTAAGCGAATCTCGGATTTTGATGAGATTGGCCGCAGCCTCATCAATTTGGTGAGCACCTAATTTAATTTCAAATGCCATCCATTGACCGTCGGGCATTGAAACCACGGCATCAATTTCCTGATTCTTGTAGTCCTGATAGTGGAAAAGTTCGCCACCAAGCGCTTCAGCGTAAATACGCAGGTCACGTTCGCACAAGGCTTCAAATAGAAAACCCAATGTGTTGAGATCGTTTAGAAGCGCTTGAGGGCCCATTTTGAGGACGGCAGCAGTTAGAGACGGATCACA
The DNA here is from genome assembly GCA_019418235.1 of Sutterella sp. GTDB lineage: Bacteria > Pseudomonadota > Gammaproteobacteria > Burkholderiales > Burkholderiaceae_F > Aphodousia. The sequence continues at coordinate 2,964 of DYCH01000027.1, read as the reverse complement.
AAAATGCCATTTCTCAGCTTGTTTCACTCGAACAGAGGATCGTACAGAAGGTGCAAACGGTCGTTGGTTTTCGATTAAGAATAAACGCGTGTAAACATCAAGATAGGTGTTAATAGTTGAGCGCGTTAAATCCTCCTCGTCATAGGACTTAATGTCCTTAACCAAGGTTTGGACGGAAGCCGTTGTACTTTCGTGCCTTGCAAGAGAGCGTAAGACCAATTCCAATTTGGCTCGATCGCGTTGAACACCGTCAATACGGGTTGCATCGTCATCCAAAACGGCTTGGATATATTGCTTTGTGACTAACATGGCCGAATCCAAATCCATGTCCAGTGAGCCTGGCCACCCGCCACGAACAATTAAATGGATGAGGCGCATTAAATCCATTTCGCCCGTCCAAGTCGAACTAATCTTCGCTTGACTGAGCTCTTTAAGGGAAACGAGACCTGTGGAGTCGCCCGACTCCCAAAGAGACATCGGTCGCATTCTCAAGCGGCCGATACGGCCGGCACCGCTATGCAAAATACCTTTATGGTTGGGTGTTGCCGATCCCGTTAAAACGTATAAACCGCGAGCCGAGAGGCTATCGACTTTGTGTCGGACGGCATCCCAAAGTTCAGGTACTTCTTGCCATTCGTCGATAAGTCTCGGAAAAGCACCCTCTAAAACAAGCTCAGTGGCGGTTTTAGCAAGCGTTCGGTTGGAAAAGCCATTGGCAGGATCACCAATGAAAATACTGCTATTGCAGACTTCCTTGGAAGTACGAGTTTTTCCGCACCATTTCGGCCCCTCGACACAAACCGCGCCAAAAGCTTGAAGGTACTGCTGCAAAAGGGCATCGGCTATGCGTGGGCGATAGGATTGTTCAGTCATAATCAACTCGTTTTGTTTCATTGTACAAAATTTCAATAATTCATTATACAAAATTATCAATTTTCATTGATCAATATCTTAACTTTTCATTGAACAATATTTTTAGTTTTCATTGTACAAAATTTCGATATTTCATTGAGCAATTTTTTGGTGTTTGAGTGTACAACTTTTTGGCTTTGTGAAAAGTCTGTTGATTAGAAAGGCGTTTTTGCCACAACAGTGACAACTTCTTGAGTACGCGGGTGCGTAAACGTTAAGGATTGAGCGTGCAGGTAAAGACGGTCGGCCGGATGACCATAGAGTTCATCACCGACAATGGGAGAATTTAGACCACGATGGTGCGCAGCATGAAGGCGCAACTGATGGGTGCGTCCCGTTTTGGGGTAAAAAGCCACGCAGGTGTATTGGCCTTGTTGTTCTAAAACTTCATATTGAGTGGAGGCGTACTTGCCGTAGGCGCGGCTCACCATTTGGCGCGGTCGCTCAAGAGGATTTAAGCAAAGCGGTAAATTGATTTCGCCGAAATCGTCAGCAGGTCGTTTTTCTAAAAGTGCCACATAGCGCTTTTTAATATGGCCGTGGGCAAAGGCGTATTGAAGTTGTTGATGAGCAAGCTTTGTTTTTGCAAAAAGAAGAACGCCCGAGGTAGCCATGTCCAAGCGGTGCAAAAGCATGGGGCCGGTGGCATTGGGGTAGAGACTTAAGACGGTGTCGTAAACATTGCGAACTGCGTGCTTGCCTGGAACGGACAAGAGCCCTGCAGGCTTATTGATGGCCACCAAATCATCGTCTTCATAAATGATTTCCGGTTGCCAATGGGCAAAATGATCAATCGCTAAGCGGTTTGCTTCAAGCGTTAACCCCTTTAATTGAAAGTCTAGGAGCGGCGCATGACGCTCTTTGGAAAAACTGTAAAAGACGCCTTCTTGACGAGCATCGTGGGAGGGGAGTGTTCCCCACCAAAAGGAGCCAAAGGCAATGAGTTTTTCGTTTTTATCACTTGCGGTTTTCAAAAGGGCCGGCAGGCTTGAACGCAACAAGGCTTTAAGCCACTCTTCTTTTTCTAAATAACCTTCAAGCAAATGAAAAAGAGAGACTTTTTCTTGGCAAGCGTTTGTCAGCTCAATGGTGCTTAAACGTTGACGCCAGTCTGCCATAAGGGCATGTTGCGTTTCCGTTTGAATGCGAGTGTGCATTCGTTCTTCTTCGTAAATGGCGTTCGTTAAGATCCCTTTTAAGCGATCCAATTCACGAGAATCTTTTTGGCTTTCGCTAGCGAGCGCAGCCAAGTCGGCATTAGGCGACATTCTCGCTAAACGACGTTTGGATTTACGATCACGAGCGGCCGTGCGGAAGGCAACAAAGGCTTCTTCGGCCTTAGAGCGACGATCAAGTGCCGCTTCAAGATAATCCGTTTTTAACGTCGGAAAGTGAGCCGGAGGCAACTGTTGCCAAAAGCTTTTAACGAAGAAAGCGTCTTCCGAGTCAAATTGATCGCAACCGGCGTAAAAGCCATAGTCGCCGTTGTCATTTTGTACAACTAAAACGGCAATGAGTCGACCGGGTTGACCTTGAGCATTGTTTTCTAAATGCGTGCGAACACAAAGGGCCGCTTTCTCCACCCAGGGATGCGGCTCGTAGTGATAGGGGAACGTGAGCGCCGTGGGCGCATTCCCGTCGCGAACAAATAGATTATGAAACATTTACTTAAAAGGCTGAATGGTCAGTCAGTGGCGTATTGTAACAAAGACTTTAAATCAACACTATTTGCCTCTGAATTTAACTGACAAATCATTAACAATGACGAAATGTCATTAATTTTAGAAAGTCCACTTCATGAATTTTATAAAGTGCACTTTCTAAAATTCATAAAATGATTAAAAAATAGGCAAATACAAGTTGCAAAAAAAGGGAGTCAGTTTTCGCTAACTCCCTTTGCCACTATACACTCAGTTGTGTCAGTGTTTCTTGATTAGGACAAACCAACAATCTTTCCGTTGACCACATCAATGTGCAAAGCTGCCGGTTGGCGCGGAAGGCCCGGCATACGCATGATGGCACCCGTGGTTGCCACAACGAAACCAGCACCAG
>DYCH01000026.1 GCA_019418235.1 Sutterella sp. | reverse complement strand
TCACGACCTAATGCGTTATATAAGGCAATCAATGCCTGAGGGGTGATGGCTCGTGTGAAATAAACCGCGCTTGCGGTGGCCTCGTCCGTTTTATAACTGCGATGAAATTCAGGCATTTTTCTCTCCTTGAAAAGGCTTTCTAATTCATTTTAGTCCATCTTTTTTTCAACAAAAAAAATCCGGCGATAGCGTTCACCGGATTCTTTTAATTATTGCTTTTGATCATCCCCTTCCGAAGGAGTCTGACTTGGCACGTCTTTTTCTTTAGACTCAGGAGGAGTTGTTGTCGACTGAGATTGAGAAGGCTCTTCAGGCTTGACCTCATCAGGCTCAATCGGACGATGATCATTATTTTTAGCCGAAGAACCGACTCTCGGCGGTCTCACTTCGCGGCCTTCCATAATGTCGGCGATCTGCTCGGCGTCAATCGTCTCCCATTTCATCAAACACTTCACCATGAGCTCAACTTTGTCACGATGGGTTTCCAAAATATCGCAGGCCCGCTTGTATTGCTCCTCCAAAATACGACGCACTTCAGCGTCAATCTTTTGCATGGTCGCTTCAGAAACGTGGGTGGTGCGAGTCACCGAGCGACCTAAGAACACCTCGCCTTCGTTTTCCGCATAGACCATTACACCCAACGCGTCGCTCATCCCATAACGGGTGACCATGTCACGAGCCATTTGCGTCGCACGTTCAAAGTCATTGGAAGCACCAGTGGTCTTTTGATTTAAGAAAACCTCCTCGGCCGCACGACCACCGAATAAAATTGCCAAGCGACTCATGATATAGACGTTATCGTAATTGAATCGATCTTTTTCCGGCAATTGCATCGTCACGCCCAACGCGCGTCCACGCGGAACAATCGTGACCTTGTGCAGCGGATCGCTCTTGGGCAACATCCAGGCGACCACCGCGTGACCGGACTCATGATAGGCCGTCGTGCGCTTTTCCTCTTCACTCATCACCATGCTGCGACGCTCAGTGCCCATGAGAATCTTGTCCTTGGCTTGCTCAAAGTCAACCATCTCAACCACTTTTGCGTCACGTCTGGCTGCGAAAAGTGCCGCTTCGTTAACCAGATTGGCCAAGTCCGCGCCGCTCATACCCGGCGTGCCACGCGCGATCACCTCCGCGTCGACATCACGCCCCACCGGAACCTTGCGCATGTGAACGTTAAGAATTTGTTCGCGGCCACGCACATCAGGCAACGGCACCACCACTTGGCGGTCAAAGCGACC
>DYCH01000025.1:324-1250 GCA_019418235.1 Sutterella sp. | reverse complement strand
ATAGAGAGCGGACAAGATGCTGTTGGCACTTTTTCAGTGGCTGTCTGAGGACATTCACTCATTTCAAGTCTTTAATTATTTAAGTCTGCGGGCTGTGTTGGCCGCGCTAACTGCCTTTGCTATCGGCTTTGCCGCTGGACCTGCGATGATCCGTTATTTAAAGGCGATGAAAGTCGGTCAGGCAGTTCGTACAAATGGTCCGAAGTCCCACCTTGTCAAGGACGGCACGCCGACAATGGGGGGTGCTCTTATTTTATTGGCTATCGGTTTATCGACATTGCTCTGGATGGATTTGACCAACCGTTTTGTGTGGGTTGTGCTTTTTGTAACCTTGGGTTTCGGTTGGATCGGATGGGTGGATGATTACCGAAAAGTGGTCCGTCATGATCCGAAGGGCATGAGCGCCAAGGAAAAATTTGCTTGGCAATCTCTGGTCGGCATTATTGCGTCGGTTTACTTGGCATTCGCGATTGCAGCGCCCGGCGATATTCATGTGTTGCACATGATTGTTGGTTGGATGGAACAAGGCTTCCCGGTTCAAATGCCTTCTCATGCTGATCTCATTATTCCTTTCTTCAAACATTTTGCCTATCCGTTGGGAATTTTTGGTTTCATTGCCTTGACTTATGTCGTGTTGGTGGGGACTAGCAATGCGGTTAATCTCACCGACGGCTTGGACGGATTGGCTATTTTGCCTTGTGTGTTGGTGGGAAGCGCTCTGGGTGTGTTTGCCTACGTTGTCGGTCGAGTTGACTATGCTCATTATTTGCTTTTCCCGTATATTCCGGGAGCGGGAGAATTGGTCGTTGTCTGTGCGGCGCTAGCTGGGGCCGGCCTAGCCTTTTTATGGTTTAACGCATACCCGGCCCAAGTGTTTATGGGTGATGTCGGCGCGCTTGCATTGGGCCTGTCTCTTATACACATCT
>DYCH01000025.1:0-314 GCA_019418235.1 Sutterella sp. | reverse complement strand
CGCTTGCATTGGGCGGCGCGCTGGGGACGGTCGCAGTGATTACGCGTCAGGAACTGGTTTTGGCCATCATGGGCGGTATCTTTGTGGTTGAAACCCTTTCGGTGATGATCCAAACAACGTATTTTCGTTACTCGGGCGGCAAGCGAATTTTTTTAATGGCGCCGATTCACCATCACTTTGAACTCAAAGGATGGAAAGAGACCCAAGTGGTCACCCGTTTTTGGATTATTACGTTTGTTTTGGTGTTGATTGGTCTATCAACACTGAAGATCCGATAGGAAAAGGTGTTCGTCATGAGTAAGAAGGCTTTGATT
>DYCH01000024.1 GCA_019418235.1 Sutterella sp. | reverse complement strand
AAAAGGAGTGTCACTAAAATTCAGTTTAAAACTGACTTTTGCAACACCCCCTTTTAATGGTTGATGGGTTTAAATCCCTAACAAGCGATGTTTAGCGGCCATAAAATCACGCCAAGCTTCTAACTTGTCAGAAGGCGATCTCAACAAATAAGACGGATGGTAAGTCACGATTACCGGTGTCTCCACCCCGTTAATCGTTAACGTATGCGGCTTTTGACGCAACTGTCTCATGCTGCCTTCCGTGCCCAATAAAGCGTGAGCAGCAATGCGACCGGACAAAATCACTACCTTGGGACTTAAAAGCGATAGCTGACGCTCAAGATACGGGCGACACATCGCGATTTCTTCAGGATGTGGGTCTCGATTATTGGGCGGGCGGCACTTAAGCACATTGATAATCGCCACGTCTTTACCGCGTTGAAGCCCTAGGGCAATCAAAATGTTTTCTAAGAGTTCGCCACTTTTACCGACAAAGGGCTTTCCTTGAATATCTTCATCTCGGCCCGGCGCTTCACCGACAATGACCATCTGAGCGGTGGGTTCCATCGTACCGAAAACGGTCGAAAGACGCGTCTTGCACATCGCTTGACAGGCCTGACAGTGACTCACATAGTCACGCAATTGCGTCCAATCAGCTTGAGCAATTTCTGCGTTTGAAACAGGCTTTTGAGTCACTTCGCCCGGTTGATCCTTGGGCGGACGGATCGGCGCTAATTGATGAGACTGAACCTTGCCCGTTCCGGGGCTATCCAAACGATGAATCGGTTGGGCCGTCTCTTTGGTCTGAACAGACGAAATCGTTGCAGGAGCAACCGGCTTTTCCACTTTGGGCGTCGGTTGTTGAGGCATGCCCCAACCGGCGCTTTGTTGAAGAGGCGAATCAACGGAAGTTTGGGGACTCAACGTGGATTGTGGCAGAGCCTGCGCTGCTTGAGCTTCCTCTTTAGGTTCAGCAGGCGCATCACGCATAATGGCGGCAGGCGACAACGGGTCTTCGTCATCGCGACCGATCCAAAGCGGCCCAATGTCCATAGCCATCCACATACGTGCTTGTTGCGTATCCATCGTTTAAACGTCTTTATTTAAAAGTTCACACTGCATAACGATCGCATCTTCACGACCGTCCTTAGTCGGATAGTACCCTTTTCGGCGGGAAATTTCGTGGTATCCCATTTTGCCATAAAGCGCTTGTGCGGCAAGGTTACTCACGCGTACTTCCAAAAAGACGTTTTCAGCGCCTTTTTGCAAAAGTTCAGCGTGCATCGCTTCAATAAGCATTCGACCAAAGCCTTTGCGTTGGCATTCGGGCTTAACGGCAATCGTTAAAATCTCAGCTTGCTCAAAAACCTGCATGAAAACAACGAAGGCACAAATGTCATTGTTGTCTTTTAAAACCAAAAAGCGATGACCGGCATTAAATGACCCTTCAAATTCACCTAACGTCCAGGCAAACTCAAAAGCTGCCTTATCAATGGCGGCAACGATCGGAAGGTCCGCTTCTTTTGCGTTAACGATTTCAAGCATCACAAACGCTGTCCTTCTGCACGCTCTTTAATCGTGAGCGCCACACGGTCTCGAACATACAAGGGTGCGGCTAACTCGGCGGGTTGCCACATGCCTTTCAAGTCTTCACCTTGCCCCAACGCCCATTCAATCATAAATGCGGCTTGGGGTTCTTGAAATTGCGTCGGGATGGAAAGATTCATCTCATAAACACCAATGGCTGTACCTACTGCCATTTCGACGTTATGCATCTGAAGCCAACCGCTCACGTTTTCAGGCTTAATGAGTTGCTCGGGTTCAACCTCAACCAATCGATCGTTTTCCACGGCGTAGATAGCGGCATAGCACTCATTCATGCGAGCGTCATTTAATACAGCGATACGTTGAGCTTCTTTGCGGAAATGAAAGGCTAAAGACTTTAAAGTCGACACGCCGATCACAGGTTTATCCAAACCGTACGCAAGACCTTGAGCAATACCGCAGGCAATACGCAAACCGGTAAAGGAGCCGGGACCCGCACCAAACAAAATGCCATCAATCGTTTTAAGCGCCACGTTCATGTCTTTGGCGATTGCATCGACCCAAGGTAAAACGTAGTCGGAATGGCTATTACCCAAGCGTTCGAGCTTTTGAACAAGTTTGCCATCCACGGACAAAGCCACAGAACAAAACTCCGTTGACGTATCAAAGGCTAAATAGGTTGACATGATTTCATACAATCAAAAAATATCCGTCAATGATAACACGCACGAGGGTGTTAATCTTCGAGACAATCGTTGTTAGAAGCTAAGAAAAAGCGTTCGAAAGAGGGAGTATCTTTCGAACGCCAGGACGGATTGATGTTTAATCGGTTTAGGGAGCAGGGGGCGCTTTAGCGGCGCGGGTCGAATAGACCTCAACACTCATCGTGCGAATCTGCTCGCGCATCATATGCCGCTCTTCGGGTGACAAATGACGGTGCGAGGCCTCTTGGCAAAGCGTGCCTCTTAACCCAGGTTCTTGTCCAGGGGGATGACGTGGCGAAACGTAGCGATCTCGCATCATCTCTCTTTGACGAGAAGTAAATTCTTGTCGCATGGAAACGCGATCACAGTCAGTCATCGAAGCCCAATAGTGGCGTTGCATCTTACGGCTCAAGTAGGGCCAAAGTTCAGCACGCTCTTTGGCCGTCATGTCCGACCACAACTTAGGGCCGTCTTGATTGACCGGCGTTAAAAACATAAGTTCCGTGCGGTTTTTCGGTAAAACAATTTCTTGTCCGTCGACTGTTACGGTCAACGGTTGCGACTCGGCTTGCACCATCACAGAGGTTGCCGCCAAACACGCCACAAGAAGGCCTTTGGTCACAAAGATTGTTTTCATAAAAAAATCGCTATGCGTTTAAGTTTCATTTAACAATCATACGAGACATTTACGGAAAATGTTTTAATAAATTAGAGAAGTTGTAACGAAGTTTTGAAAGACTCTTTACACTTTGTTCAAATTGTGGAAACATAAATGTAACAAAGACACCTCCGTCTTTATTTTATAAGAGAGAACAAATTATGAGCGAACAAAACCCTAAACTTCTTGTGGTCGACGACGATCCCCGCTTGCGCGACCTCTTGCGCCGTTACCTTGGTGAAAACGGCTTCCAAGTCTACGTGGCCGATAACGGCGTCACGATGAACCGCTTGTGGTTACGTGAACGCTTTGACGCCCTCATCCTTGACTTGATGATGCCCGGCGAAGACGGCCTTCAAATTTTGCGCCGTTTGCGTGAGCAAAAAGACACGACGCCGATCATTATGTTGACGGCTCGTGGTGAAGACGTTGACCGTATTGTCGGCTTAGAAATGGGCGCCGATGACTACATTCCGAAGCCCTTTAATCCCCGCGAACTTTTAGCTCGTATCCATGCCGTGTTGCGTCGTCGCCCTGTGGCTGATGCTCCGGGTGCCCCCTCCATGGAAAACGAAGTCGTGAAGTTTGGCGAATTCGAATTGGATTTAGGTACGCGCGTTTTGACGAAAAACGGCGAACCGATGCCTTTGACGACCGGCGAATTTGCCGTGTTGAAGGCCTTTGCCCGTCATCCGAAGCAACCCTTGAGCCGCGATAAGCTCATGGAAATTGCCCGCGGTCGCGAATACGAAGCCTTTGACCGTTCTTTGGACGTTCAAGTCTCTCGTCTTCGTAAGATGATTGAACCCGATCCCTCTAAGCCGCGTTTCTTGCAAACGGTTTGGGGCGTGGGTTATGTCTTCATCCCCGATGGCCAAAGCAACAATTAGTTTTTAGTGCCTTATGTCTTTGAAAACACAAAGTAGCATTTACTGGCGTACTTTTACGCTGTTGATGTTGCTTCTTCTGGCAACGTCACTCGTTTGGTTTCAAAGCTTTCGTGTGCTCTCAGAGGTCCCGTTTAGTCGCGGGATCTCTCAGCAAATTATTTCCACAGCCAATCTCACCCGGTATGCATTGATTTCAGCCGATACCAACTATCGACCCGATCTCTTGCATATCCTTGCTTTCCGTGAAGGCGTTCGCATCATTCCAAAGGAAAATACGGATGATTGGGAACCCTTAACCGCCCAAGGCAATATCGCGGCATTGGTCCAAACACAAACTCGCGAGGTGTTGGGCCAAGAAACGATTATCGCCGGCAGCGTAAACGGTGAGCATGGTCTCTGGGTCTCGATGAATATTGAAGGCGATGATTATTGGTTACTCATCCGTGATGACCTCTTGGATCCTCCCTTTGGTACGGCTTGGCTTTGGTGGGCTTTCTTAGCCTTTTTCTTCGGTACGGTCGGTGCCTCTATTTTGACGCAACGCACGGTCGCTCCCCTGCGACAATTAAGTAGCGCTGCGAAAAAATTAGGGCGTGGTGAAGTCCCCGATCCCTTGCCTGAAGATGCCAAATCCTCGGAAATTAATGCCGTCAACGAAAGCTTTAACCATATGGTTCAAGAATTGCAACGCATGGGTAAAGACCGAGAGTTGCTTTTAGCCGGTGTTTCGCATGACTTAAGAACGCCGCTTACGCGCTTGCGCTTGGAAGTGGAGTTGGCAGACTTGCCTGACTACACGCAAGAGGCAATGGTAAGCGACCTTGAACAGATGGAAAACATCGTCAAGCAGTTCATGGGCTATGCGCAACAATCCAACCAGCCGCTTGAACGTGTGGACTTAGGTTTAGCCGCCAACGATACGTTGCACAACACCCGTATGCAAGGCAAGGAAAAGGTTCGTGTTGAGACGAGCATCATGAGTAATATCTTCGTGATGGCTCACCCGACGGAATTGACCCGCGCCATTCAAAACTTAATTGTTAACGCCGACCGTTACGGTCGCAATGAAGAAGGCATTTTGGATTTAAATATCCAAGTCTTCCCGCAAGGCACCGATGCTGTGTTGCGCGTTTGCGATAAGGGCAAGGGTGTGCCGCCAGAAGAGATGGCTCGTGTGATACGTCCCTTTGAACGTGGTGACACGTCTCGCGGAGGTGCCAAGGGGGCAGGGTTGGGTTTGGCCATTGTCAACCGCGTGGTTAAACGCGCCGGCGGCAAAGTCCATCTTTATACCAACCATCCGCACGGCTTGATTGTGGAATTAGTGATGCCGCTGGCAAACACTAAAACAGAAAAGCCCGTTTTGGGTGAACAAATCGGGCCTACAGACACGGTCTTAAAAGCAGACGAAAAAGTCTAGTATCTCCTAGAGTGCCGTCAAAAGAGCGATCGAGTGAACCTCGATCGCTTCTTTTTTACCGACTGCGTCACACTCTTCTTTGGTCTTGGCTTTAATGTTGACGCGTTGAAGATCAACGCCCAAAGCCTTTGCGACCGATTCACGAATCGTCTCCATGTGGGGTGCTAGTTTCGGGGCTTGGGCAATAACGGTGGCATCGACGTTAACGACCACCCAACCGGCTTTGACGACCTTACTCACCGCTTCTTGCAAAAGGAGGACGCTGTTGGCGCCTTTGTATTGAGGATCGGTATCCGGGAAATGACGACCGATGTCACCCAAGCCTGCTGCTCCCAAAAGTGCATCGGTAATCGCATGCAAAAGAACATCTGCGTCGGAGTGACCTAAAAGACCCTTTTCATAAGGAATTTCAACACCACCCAAAATTAAGGGGCGACCCTCAACCAAACGATGAAGGTCATAGCCTTGACCAATGCGAAAACTGCTCACAGCGATTCTCCTAAATCTGAAATTAACTTTTTAACGAGTGCCACATCTTCCGGATGGGTCACTTTGATATTGTTGGGACTCCCATCCACGACCTTCACGCGAGCACCTGCCGCTTCCATGGCAGAAGCCTCATCGGTGAAGTCTGCAGGATTGACCGATAACGCTTTCACTAAATCAGCTTTTCTAAAGGCTTGCGGCGTTTGAGCGCGCCAACAGCGACTGCGATCCAACGTCTTTTGAATAACACCGTCTTCTCCCACCCACTTCACCGTATCGGTCATGGCTTGGGCTAAAAGAGCGCCTTCAACATCCCCCGCTTTTAACGCTTCTATTAAACGCAAGAGACTAGTCTTATCAACACAAGGGCGTGCCGCATCGTGCACAAAGATCCAATCATCAGCCTCAGAGGCAAATTGGTTTAAACCGTTAAAAACACTCTCGCCACGCGTGGCACCGCCACAGCGCAGAATTTGAACATTCTCCGGTAATCGTTGATTGTCAATATATGGATCAGAAGGAGCAACAACCACAGCGACTTTATCAAATAGATTCATTGCGCACAAACGCGTGACCGTTACTTCTAAAAGCGTTTGGTCGGTCACTTTCATGTATTGCTTGGGATAACCCACCTTCATGCGAGCGCCCACACCTGCGGCAGGAATCAGTAAATGAAATTTCGACATGCAAACCTCTAGCGACGACCCAACACAAAAATGGTGGACAAAATGCAGGCAAAGCCCAAGTAGTCCATCAAAACGAATTGCGTATCAAACCAAAAAACGGAAAAGACCGCAGCAGAAATAGGCTCCACACAGGCAATCATACTCGCCTTCACGCCCCCTAAATCGGCCACGCCCTGCATGTAAAGTAAGAACGCACCAATGGTACCGAAAAGTACGATGGAAGCGAGCGCCCAAAGACCAGATGTATCCAACTCATAGGGAATGGAGAGATAGTCCACTGCCACCCCCGTGGCAGTCCCACCGATTAACATCCCGATTGACATCATTACGACTAGCGGCAAACCGGCTAAAACCATCCCCGGCAAAATCGTATAAACCGCAATGGCTAAAGCCCCTGCCATCCCCCACTTCAGCCCTTCAGGAGAAATCGCCAATTGGCTCAAATCAAAGTGAGTTGCCATTAAAAACGTCCCCATCAACGCCAGGAAAATCGCTAGCAATTCTCGCCCATTGGGAAAGCGCTTTTGCGTTAAGCAAATCCAAAAAAGGATAAAAACAGGATTAATGTAGACCAACATCGTGGCCGTGCCGCTATTGGTGTATTCCACTGCGGTTAAGTAGCCCAATTGACTGAACATCAAACCAAATACACCGTATAAAAAGAGCCAAAGCCACGTTTTGGAGGGCTTAAGTAACGCTTTAAATTCACGCCAATACTTGGGTAAAAAACAAATGATCAGCAAAAGCCCTGCCAAAAGCATGCGCGTCACTGTCAACCACTGCGGGGTAACACTTTGATAAGTAAAGAGGTATTGACCACAGGCACCCGAAAAACCCCAACCGATCCCACCGATCAGGGTACAGAAAAAGCCGCGCCACAATTTGGCGTCATCAGAGAGCGTCGACATTGTTATTTTTCTTAACAAAAACGTTGTTATTGTGCCGAAGTTAAAGCGTTACTATCAAGTGACGGTAACGACCAATTTTGAGATAATACAAGGCGTTATTTTAAGTCGAATTTTGTCATGTTTGATACTTTAGTTGCTCGCATTGAAAAAGATATTCTTTCGTTAAATGCCAAAGCCAAGCGTTCGGTTAACGTGGGTGGTGCCGGCACGGATGCTTTGTGGCTGTCGCAAGCCGCGGGTGTTTGCCGAAAGTCGGGCAAACTTTTGGTGATTATTGCCGATAACGCTGCCGATTGCTTGCGCCTGAAAGACGAAATGCAGTACTTGGCACCGACGGTTAAATGCGACTACTTCCCCGACTGGGAAACGCTCCCCTATGACATTTTGAGTCCTCACTCGGACTTGGTGAGCGATCGTCTTCAAATTCTCTATAAGTTGCAGTCCCGCAAAGAAAACGCCAACGACTTGGACGTTTTATTGGTTGCCGCCACCACGGCATCGCAAACCATGACACCGCCCGAGTATCTGCAAGGACGCGTCTTTTTCTTTAAAAAAGGGCAAGACATCAATGTCGACGAGTTGCGTCACCGTTTAGTCAACGCCGGCTACCAAAACATGAGTCAAGTGGTGGCGCCAGGTGAATTCTCCATTCGCGGGGGCTTGATTGACATTTTCCCCATGGGGGCACAATCACCCTTCCGTTTGGATCTTTTTGACACCGAAATTGAGTCCATTCGCTCGTTTGACCCGGATACGCAACGCTCGATTGAAATCGTGGATGAAATCCGCATTTTGCCGGGGCGTGAGTACCCCGTTGATGAAGAGTCTTTGGTTGCCTTCCGTTCTCGCTGGCGTGAAACCTTCACGGGCGATCCGACCAAGTCCCCTCTCTATAAAGACTTGAGTCAAGGCATTATCGGCGCCGGGATTGAATATTACCTGCCGCTCTTTTTCGATCATAAGGCAACGCTTTTTGATTACTTAAAGCCTGAGGATACAGTCATTGGTCTTGTGGGTGACAATCAAGCCGCCCTTCAACGCTTTTTTGAAGAAACACAAAATCGCTATCAATTCTTAAAAGCCGATACGCAACGCCCGGTTCTGCCCGTCTCCGACTTGTTCCTTGACGCAGAGCACTTCTTTACGGCACTCAAACCTTTTGTGCGTTTTGAAGCCAAGATCGATTTGTCGATTACCTACAATCCCAATGTGATTGTGGATCGTAAGGCCGACAATCCTGTTGAAAAACTGGAACGCTTCCTAACTGACGAAAAGGTACGCGGTCACCGTACGCTTTTGCTCTCGGCGAGCCTCGGTCGTCGCGAAACCATGGCGCAACTTTTTAAGCGTTTTGGACTCAACATCCCTTACGTTGATGACTTTGAAGAGTTCTTAACCTCTGACGAACCTGTGATGTTGGGCGTCGGCGCCCTTTATCAAGGCTTTTTCCTTGAAGGCATCAATGTTCTGACGGAGTCTGAGCTCTACGCTACACCCATCCGTCACCAACGGCGTCGACAAGCCAAAACCACGAACGTTGATACGTTAATCCGTGACTTGGCCGAACTTAAGATCGGCGATCCAGTCGTTCACTTGGTGCACGGGATTGGCCGCTACGCAGGACTTGAAACCATTAATACTGGGACGGGGCCAGAAGAATTCCTGCGCTTGGACTACGCCAAAGAAGCCAAACTCTTTGTCCCGGTTGCTCAACTTCAGATGATTTCCCGCTACACGGGCTCTGACGCCGAGCACGCACCCCTGCACGCCTTGGGCAAAAACGATTGGGAAAAGGCTAAGAAAAAAGCGGCTGAAAAAGTCCGAGACACCGCTGCTGAACTTCTTAACCTCTATGCTAAGCGCCAAAAGAGTTTGGGACACGCGTTTGAATTTTCTCGCATTGACTACGATACCTTTGCCGAGAGTTTCTCCTTTGATGAAACGCCCGACCAACAACAAGCCATTGAAGCCGTGTTGGACGATATGCGAAGCGACAAGCCCATGGATCGTTTGGTCTGTGGGGACGTGGGCTTTGGTAAGACGGAAGTAGCTTTGCGCGCTGCGTTTGCCGCTGTCATGGGTGGCAAACAAGTGGCCATCCTTTGTCCGACAACGCTTTTGGCCGAACAACACGCCAACACCTTCCGCGATCGCTTTGCCTCGTGGCCTGTGACCGTTGCTGAATTGTCTCGCTTTAGAACCGCCAAACAAACAACGCAAACGTTAGAGGGGCTTGAAGCGGGTCGCATCGACATTGTGGTGGGTACGCACAAGCTCTTAACCGATAAGGTGAAGTTTGCTCGATTGGGGCTTGTGGTCATTGACGAAGAACACCGCTTCGGTGTCCGTCAAAAGGAAATGCTCAAGCAACTTCGTGCAGAAGTCGATATTTTGACCTTGACCGCAACACCGATTCCGAGAACGCTTGCGATGAGTTTAGAGGGCATTCGTGAGTTTTCCATCATCGCGACGGCACCTGAAAAGCGCTTAACGATTAAAACGATTGTTCGTAAGGAATCCAACGACGTTATTCGCGAAGCCATCATGCGTGAGTTAAACCGTGGTGGTCAGGTCTATTTCTTGCACAACGACGTCTCCACCATTGAAAACCGTCGTGAACAGTTAGCCAACATCGTGCCTGAGGCCCGTATTGTGATCGGTCACGGTCAGATGAGTGAACGAGAGCTTGAAGGCGTCATGCGAGACTTTTACCAACAACGCTACAACGTTTTACTTTGCACAACGATTATTGAAACCGGTATTGATGTGCCGACGGCCAATACCATCATCATGCACCGAGCCGATAAGTTTGGTCTTGCGCAGCTTCACCAATTGCGTGGCCGCGTGGGTCGCAGTCACCACCAAGCCTATGCTTATCTCTTAACGCCCGGCAAGGACGCCATGACCAATAGCGCTCAAAAGCGCTTGGAAGCAATTCAAAATCTCCAAGATTTGGGCAGTGGCTTCTACCTCTCCATGCATGACTTGGAAATCCGCGGTGCCGGTGAAGTTTTGGGTGAACACCAATCCGGTGAAATTGCCGCTGTTGGGTACGATCTCTATAACCAAATGCTCAAACGTGCTGTGAAGGCCATGCGCAAGAACGAAAACTTTAACTTGGATGAACCCTTCCAAGCCATGGCAGAGATTAACCTTCATTCGCCCGCGCTTTTGCCACCCAACTATGTTGAAGACGTTCAACAACGTTTGTCTTTTTATAAAGAACTCGCCAGTTGCGAAACGTATGCTGCCATTGAAGCCGTGCGTGAAGCCTTGGGCGATCGATACGGTAAACTGCCCCAAGAGGCCAACACCCTCATTGATACGCATCGATTGCGTTTGAGCTGCCAACATTTGGGCATCAAGCGCATTGAGGCCACGGAAAGCGTGATGATTGTCACGTTTATTGATAAACCCCATTTTGAACCCATGCGTCTGATTGAATTGTTGCAAAAGGGTCGTGGTTTACGAATGATGGGCGCCAATAAACTCAAGATTGAAACCTCAACGCCGACGATTGAAGCTCGAACGGCGTATTTACGCGGTTTCATGAATGCGTTGGACGGCAAGAAGTCTAGCGACTAGAATATAGCGTTTACCCTTAAGTAAAGAAGTTTCGATTTTAATGAAGAATTTAAAACTCATCGCGCTGGCCACTTTGATGGCCCTCCCTATGTCACAGAGCTTGGCACAAGACTTAAGCTTTGCGACCGCGCGCGCCCTCATGCACGAAAGAGCCGATGCCATCAAGATGGATCAGGCCGTTATCGAGCAAACCCAATTTCAGGTCAAAGAAGCTAAATCTTTGTCCGGCCCTAAAGTGATGCTTAATGCACAACAAGTCGAAGGCCGTAAAGACATTGGGATGAATTTAGATATCAGTGGGATTTCTAGTACCGTTGGTGGCATTATTGGTGAAATTACTGGCGGGAAACCTATCCCCGGATTGCCACCACTACCTAACTCCATTAAGTTTTCTGAAGAGTTAGACATCTCCGGCCCCCGTGCCTCCGTTGACATGATTTGGCCGATCTACACGGGGGGTGCCATCAGCGCCAAGCAAGAAGCCACGCAAGCGGCCGTCCGCCAAGCTCAAGCAGGACTTGATTTAACGCGTGAAAAGCTTGATACTGAACTCGTTCAAAAGTATTTCGGCGTTCAGTTGGCGCGTTCGGTGGAAGCATTGCGTGAACAGATGCTTACCCAACAAAACCGTGATTTAAATCGCGCCAAGAAGTTTGAGAAAGCCGGCATGATTGCCAAGATTGAACGCATGAGCGCTCAGGTCAACCGTGATACGGCAGAACGCGAACTATTAAACGCTCAAACCGATCGACGTGTGGCGGAAACGGAACTCAATAAGTTATTAAAAAGTGACAAGATCGGTGCATTGGAGACGCCCCTTTTCATTACGCGTGACTTACAAACATTGAGCTATTGGCAAGATTTAGCCTTGGGCAATAATCCTGTTTTGCGCAGCATCGATGCGCAACAACATCAAGCACGCATGGGCGTGAAGGCCGCCAAGGGGTCATTCCACCCTCAAGTCTATGCCTTTGGTCACTACAACTTGATTAAGCACTATTTAACGTTACCGGAACCCGATTGGGTCGCCGGCATTGGCGTCAAAATCACGCTTTGGGATAACCGAGATCGCTCGGCTCGAGTGGGAAGCGCTCAAGCCCTCGTTAATAAAGCGGTGGCTGCTCAAGAAGAAGCCCGAAGCGAAGTGAAAAAGCTTGTCGAAATCGCCTACCTTCGCAGTGAAGACGCGCTTCGTCAATACGATTTGACGGCAAGCTCCATTGAATTGGCTCGCGAAAATCTTCGATTGCGTGAAAAGAGCTTCAAAGAAGGTCTTTCCACCGTTGATGATGTGAACGACGCTCGTAATAAATTAATTGGCGCCGAAGTCGCCCAACGTTTGGCCTGTTACCGTTTTGTCGTGGCCTTTAGTTACTTGCATGCCGCAAGTGGCCTCATGAACGATTACCAAACCATTCTTAACCGTCCCGATATTGTGGTGTTAAAGTGAAAACGCAATTAGATTCTAAAAATAAAAAAGGTTTACTCTTGGGTGGCGTGGCTGTCGCCGTTGCCGCAGTGATCGGTATCGGTCTCTGGATGGGGGCTCACCCCGCTCCTGAACCTTTCTACGGTGTGGTTCATGCCAAGACCGTTGATGTCGCCGCTAAAGTCACGGGACGCGTCAAGGCGCTCCCTGTCACCGAAGGCCAAAACGTCAAAGTGGGCGAAACGTTGATTGAATTGTCGATCCCGGAAGTGGAAGCCAAGTTGCGTGAAGTCCAGGCCTTAAAGAGCGCTGCGGACGCCATGAGCAACATGGCAGACGAAGGTGCTCGTCCCCAAGAAATTCGTGCTGCCGAAGCTCAAATGCTTCGCGCAAAAGCCGGTGAAACGTTGGCTCGTCAAACCTATAAACGTGTCGCTTCGCTATACAAGGACGGTTTAATTTCTCGTCAAAAGTACGATGAAGCTCTTGCCCAATATAAGAGCAGTAAAGAGCTCTTAGAGATGGCGACACAACAACTCGATATCGCCAAGACCGGTGCTCGTGTTCAAGAAAAAGAAGCCGCTCAAGCCAAGGCTCAACAAGCCAAGGGTGGCGTTGATCAAGTTGAAAGCTTGGTGAAAGAAAAGAACGTTGTCTCCCCGATTGCCGGTGAAGTCTCCCGTCTTTTTGTTGAAGAAGGTGAAATTGCCGCGGCTGGCATTCCGATGGCAACGATTGTTGATCTTAACGATCAATGGGCCACATTTAATATCCGTGAAGACGACATGAAGTCGGTGGTTAAGGGAAGCCTCTTAAAGGCCCAAATCCCTGCCTTAGGCGACAAAACATACACCTTCAAGGTATACTTCATTAACCCGCGTGCTGACTATGCTACGTGGCGCGCTACGCGCCAAAGCACGGGCTTTGACCTTCGCACCTTTGAAGTTCGCGCTCGTCCCGTAGATCCCATCCTTAACTTGCGCCCCGGCATGAGTGTCATTGTGGCACGTTAAAAAGAGCCCCGTAATGTCTTTTTTCTCAGACGTTATCGCCGTTGCCAAACGTGAAGTGAAAGAAACACTTTCACTGCCGTGGCTTGTCGTCATGTTTGTCGTCATGCCCTTGGTGTGGTGCGTCTTGCTCGTGGGCGTCTTTAATGGCGGGTTCTTGCGAGAGCTCCCCGTGGGCATCGTGGACTTGGATCACACGCCAACCTCCATTGAGTTTGCTCAAAAAATTGACGCTATGCCAAGCGCTCGCTTGGTCTCGATGGCTTCACCGCAAGAAGCACGCGCTGCGTTAAAGCGCGGTGACCTTTACGCCTACCTCACCATCCCTCACGGATGGACGGCTAACTTAAATCAACCCGACTCCTTAGCGGTCGAAGGGTACTTCCCGAAGTCCATCTATGCGGTTGCGGTCTCTTTAGAGCTTGACATCAAAACAGTCTTAGGCCAATTTAGCCTTGAGTCAGCTAAGCGTTTAGCCATTGCGGCAGGCGCCAATCATAAGCAAGCCGATCGCGCCTTAAATGTCATGTCGGTGCAACCGGTCACCTTTGGCAATTTAGCCTTTAACTTCCAGGCTTATCTTTTGCCTGTGCTCATCCCCGGTCTTTTGCATTTGGGCTTAGCACTCGTTATCGTCACGCGCTTAAGTGCCGAGTGGCAAGAAAAGTCTGTCAAAGAGTGGATTGGCGTCGCCAACGGTCACATGGATGCCGCACTGTTGGGGAAACTTCTTCCTTGGTGGGGCTACTATTCGGTCTTGGGTGCGCTCTATGTCGCCTACTTTGCGGGTTACTGCGGTTGGTTTGCGCAAGGCTCGGTTCTTTTCTGGGTCTTTGGACTTGCCTTTTTGTTAGCGGTTATCGCTTTATTGCCCGTCTTTATCATGGGGCTTGCAATGAAAGCCGGTTGGGTTATCGCAACAAGCTTTTGCGTGGGCTACATTGCTCCGATCTTCCCCTTCACGGGCTTTTCCTTCCCCTTTGATGCTATGCAACCGTGGGTGGAAGTGTTATCCCAAATTTTCCCCTTAACGCACTATGTGCAATTCCAAGGAGAACAATGGATTTTAGGGGCGCCTTTGACGACCTCGCTTATCACGCTTGGTAAACTCGCACTCTTCGGTCTTTTCTGGGGATTACTTGGGTGGCCTGCGATGAAAAAACAAATTCGCACGCGTGTCGCTCAGGAGGCCCAATCATGACCTTCTTACAGATTGCGTTTGAAACAATTAAGCGCGTCATTGCCAACCGCAATACGTTCTTGATTTTCTCGATTGCCTCCATTTTCTATTTGGTGTTTTATTCCCTCCCTTATAGCAATCAGGCAATCACTCAAATTCATTGTGCGATTGTCGATATGGATCAGTCGGATCGCTCGCAAGAACTCACAGACAAATTAATCAGTACGCCGATTATTTATCCGCAAATCATCACGGGCGATTTTGCCAAAGCCAAAGAAGGATTCTTGCGCTCTGACTATGATGTCATGGTGGTGATTCCTGAAAATTTTGATGCCGATGTGGGCCGTGGCATGCCCACCACCGTGAGCGTCTTCTCAAACGGCGCTTTCCCCGTCAAGGGCCGTGCTGTCACCGCCATTTCACAATTGGTGGTGGGCCAAGAAAACGTTATGGTCGCTGCCAAACGCTTAGTCGCTCAAGGACTTGATGCGCGTGTTGTTAAAAAGATGACGCAAACGGGCCCCTCCTTTGTCTCTCAAGACCTCTATAACAACATCTCGGGCTACGGGATCTACTTGGTCCCTATGGTAGCCGTTGTGATCGTTCAAGCCGTGATGTTCTTTGGGATCGGGATTAGCCTAGGCGGTTGGACTGAGATGCGCCGCGAAGAAGATTTCGCTCGCCGCATTTTCGGTAACGGTACGAATTTCTTCGGTGTCTTTACGGGCTTTTTCTTAATCGCCTTTTGCTGGACGCTCTTGATGGAAGGATTAGGACTTTGGCTATTAGATATGCCGACCCTTTTAAATGTGCCGGCTTCTCTTTTATCCATTGTGAGTTTTAGCCTTGCCATTACAGCGATGGCGATGAGCTTGGCGCTTGCGATGGGCACCAACCGCTATGCTGCCGGCATGGTTTTGGCTTCAGCACCCTCGCTTTTCTTATCCGGTCTTGTCTACCCGTTTGAAAACTTTGCAGCTTGGGTAATGCCTTTTGCTTGGGTGATGCCCACGACACCCGCTTGTCGCTCAATTCTTTTTACAAGTCAGGAAGGGGCGACACTTATTGATGTCTTACCGTTAATCGGTGCCAATCTCTTACAGTTTGCACTCTACGGTGCGGTTTTAGTTTGGCTCTATCGACGTCGATCGGTATCGCAATAACCTCTACAGAAGCGAAAGTTCTTCAAAAGACTTTCGCTTTTTTCTTATCTCACTCTCTGTGCAGTTTTTAAGGAATTATTTCAAAGGATTTTTGTTCAAAGCAATTTTTTTACTCACAAACATTCAAACAAAAATGGGAAAGTGACGAATTCCCCTACATTTTGTCAACAAACAAATATCCATAAGGTACAACTCTATCAATTTTGATTTGTTAAAAAATCGTGATTTATCAACAAACAATGATATTGACAATTGAATTCAGGGGGGGGGGTATTATCGTTTTAAACATCACATTTTATCGGGAGTTGATATGAATAAGACCTATAAAACAAAGTGGAATGCTACGTTAGGGCATAGTATCGTAACTAGCGAGTTAGCAAAATCACATACAAAAACCAAAGTGGCTTCAATCGTCATTGCTACAGTCTTTGCATCATCTTTTACGGGAAGTGCGGTTGCAAGCAACAATATCTACACAGGGCCTGAAGCAAGAGATGATCAGAAGGTTATCCAGAATGAGAATGGAATTACAACAATCGAAGGTGATGCCTATTTAAACGGTCGCTTTAATGTTAATAAATTTGACCGCCAAGAGATGGTCATCCGTGGGAACTTATTAGAAGCAACCAATCAAACTATCGAGGGAAATAAGACAGAATTTCTTCTCGACAGATCTTCAGCTACTGTGATCAATAATATTGATATCCACCACATTCGTTTAGGTGGGAATCTCAAGGTTGGTGGAAAAACTACTGTAAACCAGCTTACTTTTATAGGAAATGGTTCGTTTACGAATTTGAATGGAGAACCTTATAGTGGATTGACAGTACGAGAAGAAATCGTCAATCAAAAAACAGATGATCTCCACTTGAACAACCTGACTCTAATGGGTAAATTTATTAACCAAGGTGGAGATGTTGAGTTATCGGGACAAATTGGCATCCAAGGTAATGAGTGTAATTTGCAGGCTAATCGAGTAGGGGGAGATTTTCATCTCGCCCCTCTCACACCGCAATTACAGGCA
>DYCH01000023.1 GCA_019418235.1 Sutterella sp. | reverse complement strand
CGCAAGCGTCGTCGCTTGAAGGCGCAGATCCAAAAGCTCTATCAAAAACTTCGCAACATCCGTAAGGATTTCTGTCAACAAACGGCAAACGCCATTGCACGCACGGTCGGGATGGTCTATGTCGAGGATTTGAAAATCCGCAATATGACAGCGAGCGCCAAGGGAACGATAGAAGAACCAGGTAGACGGGTTAAACAAAAGTCCGGCTTAAACAAAGCGATGTTGCGGTTTTCGCCTCATCAATTGGTTTCAAGTCTGGAGTGGGCGCTACTCAAACACGGTGGCTACGTGACAAAGGTCAATCCTGCGTACACAAGTCAAACGTGCCCGAGTTGCGGTCATTGTGAAAAAGAAAATCGCCCTACGCAAGCGGAGTTTAAGTGCCGTCAATGTGGCTACGCGAACAACGCTGATGTTGTAGGAGCGATCAATGTATTAAACCGGGGGCGGACAGTCCCTTCGATGCCTGCCGAGTGAAACAACGTTAGTTGGTCAGCAACAGGAACCCACCGAAGGTAGTGTACGGCATAAAACTGTGCACTACCCGTAGGAATCCCCTCACTCAGTGAGGGGAGGATGTCAACACTTCAAAAGAACACTGCCCCAGGCCATACCGGCGCCGACAGCTTGCATTAATACGACATCACCCTTTTGAATCTTGTCGTGACGCACAGCGTTATCCAAAGCCAAGGGGACGGACGCCGCAGAGGTATTGCCGTGGCGATTCACCGTCACGACCATCTTGTCCATATCAATACCGATCTTTTGAGCGACCTTTTCCATAATACGGAAATTGGCTTGGTGGGGCACGTAGTGATTAACATCGGCCACCGTTAAGCCAGCCGTCTTCAAAACGTTTTGAGCGCTTTCGTGCATAGCAGAAACCGCCATCTTGAAAACGGCTTGACCGTCCATGCGAACAAAGGCCTCACCATGAGATTCGCCACCTTGGAAGTGAGATTCGCACCCCAAAACCTTTTCATCGAGCGTACCGTCAGCCGATAAGTGCGAGGCTAACAAACCGGGTTCTTCGCTTGCAGACAAAATCACGGCACCGGCGCCATCGCCAAAAAGCACACAGGTTGAACGGTCATCCCAGTCCACCAAACGGCTCATGACATCAACGCCAACTACCAATGCATTCTTATAAGCACCCGTACGGATCAAGGCATCAGCGTTGACTAACGCATAAATAAAACCGGCACAAACGGCTTGCACGTCGAAGGCGGCACCGCGCTTACAGCCCAAAGCCTTTTGCAATTGGCAGGCCGTTGACGGGAAAACCATATCAGGTGTCGTTGTTGCCACAATAATAAGATCAATGTCTTCAGGAGCAATCGTGCTATCCCAGAAGGCAGAACGTGCGGCACGTTCGGCCAACTTCGTGGTCGTCAAACCGCGCTCAGCCAAATAACGCTTCTCAATGCCCGTTCGTGTACGAATCCATTCATCAGACGTCTCAATGTTGCGAAGCGAAAGCTCTTGAGCCAATTGTGCATTGGTCATTGCTTTTTCCGGCAAGGCCGAACCCGTTGCCACAATACGTGAATAAATCTGAGCCATTTCGATTGCCCTTTCTTTTTCTAAAACCTAATCTGATAATTGTAAAAGAAAGAAGACGAGCCTTACTAAAAAAATGCAACATTTCGTTAGTCACTGTCGCATTTTGAGTGCACTAACGAAAAAAGGAACCCAAAACTGGATTCCTTTTTCTAGTCGATCAACAACGGCGGTCAAACGAGCATCATTTATTTTGTCTCCCAC
Organism: Sutterella sp.; assembly: GCA_019418235.1. Taxonomy (GTDB): domain Bacteria; phylum Pseudomonadota; class Gammaproteobacteria; order Burkholderiales; family Burkholderiaceae_F; genus Aphodousia. The sequence goes on along the minus strand of DYCH01000023.1, from coordinate 36,181 downwards.
CGCAACGTTTGCACATTGGCTGTGGGGTTTTGGCGTTGCCGGCGAAAGCGAAATACTCCGATAGCCGATTCAACCCAATCCGTTAATGACAAGTGACGCTATTATTCGCCCTTGACGTCGATGACCTTCTTACCACGGTAGAAGCCGTTCGGGCTGATGTGGTGACGAAGGTGAACTTCACCGGTCTTCGGTTCAACAGCCGTAGCCGGGTTCGTCAAGAAGTCATGAGCACGGTGGTTGCCGCGTTTGTTGGTCGATTTTTTATTTTGTTGGACTGCCATAGCAATACCCCACGATTGAAAACGAAAAATTATACCCAAGTCATAACTGTTATGCCAACAGCGATTCACGAGGGCGCAAAAAAAGTTTGGCTATTGTATCAGTTTTTTTTCATTAAGTCTCGTAAATTTGCAAAAGGATTTGGTTTTTTTGCAATTTCTTCCTGACTTTGTTCCTCTTGAAGCTCAACGGGCGGTTCACAATCGTCATGACGCGGGAAATTCGGCAACGACAAAATGGCTTCTTCTTGAACCCATTGGGCTACATTCATGCGATCAGACCCCACCACAATTTCCCAATCGTCATCATCGTCGATCGGTAAACGGTTGGCTTGAGCCTCGTTCATCACAAAAAGAAACGGCACTTCACGCTCCACTGTCACGACAATGGGCTTCATGCAACGCGTGCAAGGGACGGACACTTCACCTCTGAACTGCAAAATGGCCCCGGGCAAGCCCTTGGCACCATCGCAGCCTTCAATCACGACGTCAATCATGTCGCTATCGCTCACATCACACAAAAAAGCACACAACTCCGGCATGTCCTTTACCGGCACTTGCGTTTCGATGCGTTGATGTTTACGAGAAACAGAAAAAATATCGACTGTGGCAAAATTTTGTTTAGACTTCGTCATTTAAAGATTCCTTTCTCAAAAGTTATCATGATTTGAGAAAACTTTTAGAGAGATGGTTTAGCGTCGGATCGAAAAATCTCGAGGGCTATTGTATATCATCAGACGCTCTATATTAGTTAGCGTCTCAAATTTCGTGTGTGCTATGTTACCGAAACTGATTCTTGGGTCGAGCTCCCCTTATCGTAAAGAGCTCCTTTCTCGCTTAGGTGTCGATTTTACGTGTGCTTCACCCGACATTGATGAAAGCGCACTGCCGGGTGAAACGCCACAGGCGCTTTGTACGCGTTTGGCCAAATTGAAAGCCTTGGCGATTCATGAGCAACAGCCCGACGCCATCATCATCGGCAGCGACCAAGTCGCCGTTTTAGGCGATCGCATTCTCGGTAAACCTCACACGCGAGAGCGCGCCATTGAACAGTTAAGCGCAATGTCTGGCAATCAATTGGTCTTTATGACCGCTCTTTGCATCGTGAACCCCCAAGGTGAAACGTTCGAGACAATGGTACCCACCACAGTGACGATGAAAACCTTATCGCTTGAGACGATTGAACGTTACCTCGATATTGAAGAGCCTTATAACTGCGCGGGCTCTGCCAAAATCGAAAAGTTGGGCGTTGCTTTAATGAAAAGTGTCGTCTCGGATGACCCCACCGCTTTAATTGGTCTGCCCTTAATTCAAACGGTTTCTTTATTGGCAAAGGCCGGCTTACCCGTTTTGCCGGGTCTTAAGGACTGATAGAAAATGGCCACGCTCTATTTATTGCCCAATCGAATTGCCGAAGGCGACGTTACTGACACCCTCCCCGCTTCAACCTTAAACGTTTTGCGTCAGACGCAGTACTTTTTGGCCGAAAATGCGAAAAGCGCTCGTGCTTACCTAAAAGTTGCCGAACATCCGACGCCCATCGCTCAATTGCATATTGAAGAGATCGGACACGAACCGGATGCTCAAAAGATTGATCAATGGCTTGAACCCCTTACTAAAGATGGTCACGACATTGCCATTGTCAGTGAGTCGGGCTGCCCCGGCATTGCCGACCCCGGTGCCAACATCGTAGCCCGCGCTCAAGAGTTAGGGCTTCACGTACGTCCCTTGGTGGGGCCCTCGTCCATTTTGCTTGCCTTGATGGCTAGTGGCCTTGACGGCCAGCACTTCCGCTTCCTTGGCTACTTGCCGATTAAAGAGCCTGCTCGTACGGAAGCCCTTTTGGCGGCTGAACGCCAAAGCGCCCGAGGTGAGACGCAACTTTTTATTGAAACCCCGTACCGCAATGCGGCGTTTTTGGACTACCTCTGTCAAACGCTTAAGCCCACAACACGTATTACGGTCGCTTTAGACGTGACAGGATCCCAAGAGATGGTTCGCACACAAACGGCCCAAGCTTGGAAAAAGGCGCTTCCTACACTACCCAAGGTTCCTGCCATTTTTGCTATTTTGGCCGAAAAAGTGACCCGAAACGATTCCGTGCGACAAACGACGCACTTTAAGAAAAAGCCCAATACGCATTTCAAGCGCTAGCAACACAATGACCGCACATTCGTGCGGTCATCTCGTTTTTGGAACCCCAATTTAAGTTAATGATAGAGGTCGTCCAAACCCAAAGCGCTCACCAATTGGGGAACGTTATCAACCACCGGCAACTTCCACTTCTTTAATTCACTCTTAGGGAAGGCGCCGTAAGAAACAGCAACGGCTGCGCAGCCGGCATTTTTTGCCAAATACAAATCGTGCTCGGTATCGCCGATCATCACCATTTGTTCCAACGCCACACCCGTGCGCTCGGAAATCATTTCAAGCATCAAGGGGTTGGGTTTGCCGGCGCTTTCATCAGCAGTCACCGTTGTTTCAAAAAGATCGGCAATGCCCGTTAAGGCAAACACGCGATCTAAGCCGCGACGGCTTTTACCGGTCGCCACCGCCATACGAAGGCCTGCGGCTTGCATCTTGCGAAGCATCTCTTCCATGCCGGGAAAGATGCCGATTTCTCGTTCTTTGACAATGTAATAGTCACGATAGGCCGATTCAAAAGCGTCGTACTCTTCTAAGCGGAAGTTGGGCTCTAAAGTCAAAATTGCACTTCGCCAATCCAAACCAATCACGCTTCGAGCCGCTTCCATGCCCGGATCTTTATAACCTAACGTCACGAAAGCATGACAAATACCGGCCGCAATCGGTTCGGTCGTATCCATGATCGTTCCGTCCCAGTCGAAAACAAAGAGGTCATATTTAGGGACAAACATCGTTAATCTTCCTTTCGTGATTTCAAGTAAGCAATTAATTTTGCGCATTCTGCAGGCAAGGGGGACGTGACTTCCATATTAGCGCCCGTAATCGGATGCTTAAAGGATAAGCGGTAAGCATGCAAGAACATGCGCTTAAAAGGCATCCCCAAAGAGCCCTTGGCAATCGCTTTATTGACTTCAAAGTCACCGTACTTTTCATCGCCTACCAACGGGTGACCACAAGATTGGGCGTGCACACGGATTTGGTGCGTCCGACCAGTCTTTAAATCCACCGCTAAATAAGAAACGTCACCAAAGCGGTTAAGCAGTTGGAAAATCGTGTGACTGGGCAACCCCTTTTCATTGTCTACGCAGACGCGACGTTCACCCGAAGCGGTCACAAACTTGTGAAGTTTTGCTTTAACGTGCTGACGATCATTGACCCAATCGCCCAGGACTAATGTCTTATAAGACTTGTGCACTTCCCCTTCTCGCATCATTTCATGCAAGCGGACTAGTGCCTTTCTGGACTTTGCCAACATCATCACGCCGCTCGTTTCACGGTCAAGGCGGTGAGCTAACTCTAAAAAGGGTTGGTTGGGGCGAGCGGCACGCACGCGCTCAATGAGTCCGTAGCTAATGCCTGAGCCACCGTGAGCGGCCAAACCGGCAGGTTTGTCGACCACCAAAATGTGTTCATCTTCGTAGAGAATCGGAAGATCGGCATCGCTTACCGGCACCGGTTGCTCTTTCTTGGGAGTCGAAGAGACTCGAATCGGAGGAATACGAAGCTCATCATCTAATTGAAGACGGGTGTCCACTTGGGCGCGTTTTTTATTGACACGCACCTCACCGCCCCGCACGATGCGGTAAATATGGCTTTTCGGCACCCCTTTAGCGATACGGAACAGATAATTGTCCAATCGTTGACCATCGGCATCGGGGCCGATTTTCACCCAAACCACGGCATCGGTCTTGGCCATGGCTTTGGAAGAAGCAATAAACTGCGGAACTTTACCTAAATCAGACATAAACACTATATAATGTGGAGCTGGTCAAATGTCAGCCCTGATTTTTGTAAAAGGGTCGCTTTTGACGCAATTAATAACATGTGCATTTTAGCCATGTTTAGACGAAAAAAACGTATCTCAACCATCTATTTAAATGGCTGAGAGCTTTTTCGCATGCAAAAGACGCTGCGCTTTTGCCCTTGACGGAGACGTTGGTGATGATCAACGGGCTGGGATGTAAGGGGAGAAAAAGAAGTCTCCGAGCAGCAAAACGGTTTCATGGAATAGAGATTGCCATGCGCTATTGACCCGACAGATATCTGTTTCATTTGGGGAGCGTGGTCACCTATTCTGTTTTGTAATGCCGTAGAAGCGAATGTTGTGTGGTTCGTGAGTCCCACTGAGACTGGGTGCGCTAATAATTAAAACCGACAATCGATGAGTGCGAAAGCATTAAATTCGACCAAATGTTAAACAAAAGCTTTAACGTTCTGAGTCATGTCTCATCACAGTCAAACCGGTTTTCTTATTAATGCAGGCCGTCAGACTTACAGTGTTAAGTGAAAATTTATTATTAGACCCGATGTGAGGGATTGAGCTTTGATGCAAAAAGCACAGCCACAGAGCGTGCATTTTTGAATTTGTTCGTTGGTTAGCTCTCCCTACTGCTCATTAATAGCGACACACGTCTAGCTTTTGATTTTCTTGAGTTACTCAAGCGAAATACTCTCCCGTTTCTACGGGATTGAGGACTTGATATTGACTCATGGAAAAGATTGTTCTTTTTTATATTGCGGTCCTATACCGCCACTAGCTTAACCGCCTCCAATTTCGTTTCTTTTTCGGCACGCCTACATGGTAAGTCTCGGCGACAATGAGACTTCCCCGGAGTGTTTTTTAAATGAAACGCATGTTATTTAATGCCACGCACGCTGAAGAAACGCGCGTCGGTATTGTTGACGGCCAAAAGCTTATCGATATTGATATTGAAACAGCTGGTCGCGAACAACGCAAATCTAATATTTATAAGGGTGTAATCACCCGCATTGAACCCAGTCTTGAAGCCTGCTTCGTCAACTACGGCGAAGAACGTCACGGTTTCTTGCCTTTTAAAGAAGTCTCTCGTCAGTACTTCAAGGAAGGTGTTGATGTCCGTACGGCCAGCATCCGTGATGCTTTGGTTGAGGGCCAAGAACTTATCGTTCAAGTTGAAAAAGAAGAACGCGGTAACAAGGGCGCAGCCTTAACGACCTTCATTTCTTTGGCAGGTCGCTATTTGGTTTTGATGCCCAATAACCCCCGCGGTGGTGGTGTTTCTCGTCGTATTGAAGGCGAAGAACGTCAAGAATTGCGCGAAACGATGGATCGTTTGCGCATGCCCACCGGCATGAGCATCATCGCTCGTACGGCAGGTATCGGTCGTACGTTGGAAGAACTCCAATGGGACTTAAACTACCTCTTAAAGCTCTGGGAAGCCATCTCTGATGCGGCCTGCCCGCAATTCGAGTTGACCTATCAACAAGGCAACAAGACACTTTCCAAGTTTATTAAAGAACCCGTGGGTCCCAAGGGCGAAATCTTAAAGCGCGCCAACCCCGCTCCGTTCTTGATTGTTGAAGAAAGCAATTTGGTCATTCGTGCCATCCGTGACTATTTCCAACCGGAAATCGGTGAAATCTTGGTCGATACGGATGAAATCTATGATCAAGCTCGCCAATTCATGGCCCACGTCATGCCCGACATGGTCGGTCGTGTTAAGCGCTATCGTGAAGAAACGCCGCTTTTCTCCCGCTTCCAAATTGAGCACCAAATAGAAACGGCTTACTCTCGTACCGTTCCGTTGCCCTCTGGTGGCGCCATTGTGATCGACCACACGGAAGCATTGGTGGCAGTGGACGTGAACTCTGCTCGTGCCACGCGTGGCTCTGACATTGAAGAAACGGCTTTCCGCACCAACTGTGAAGCTGCTGACGAAGTCGCCCGCCAAATGCGTTTGCGTGACTTGGGCGGTTTGATCGTGATCGACTTCATCGACATGAACGATCCGAAGAACCAACGCGCTGTTGAAATGCGTCTTAAAGAAGCTTTGCGCTATGACCGCGCTCGCGTTCAAATGGCCAAGATCAGCCGCTTCGGTTTGATGGAATTGTCCCGTCAACGTTTGCGCCCGGCTTTGGCCGAAGGCAACCACATCACCTGCCCGCGTTGTAACGGTGTGGGCGTGATCCGTGACACGGAAAGCTGTGCTTTGCAAATCCTTCGTATCTTGGAAGAAGAAGCCATGAAGGAAGGTACGGGTGCCGTTCACGCACAAGTCCCGGTCGATGTCGCCAGCTTCTTGCTCAACGAAAAGCGTACCGATATCGCCAAGATCGAAGCTCGCCATCGTTTGCCGATCGTTTTGATCCCGAACAAATTCTTGGAAACGCCTCACTATCACATCGAACGTTTGCGCTATGACGACGATCGTTTGGATGATGAAGTGGCTAGCTACAAGCGTGCTGAAGACATTAAGCCTGAAGAAAACGTTGATCCGTATCGCGTGAAAAAGGCCGAGGAAAAACCCGCCACGAAGCGCCAAGAACCGGTTATTCGTAACTTCATGCCCGAAGCTCCGGCTCCGGAACACAATGAAGCCGATCGCTTACTCAATAAGAAGGCTGAACGTCAAACGGCTCGTGAAGAAGCTCAAAAACGCACTCAACAAGCCCAAGAGCCCAGCCTCATTACGCGTTTGATCAACTTCTTGTTTGGCTCCAAGAAAGAAGCCGAAGAAGAAAAGAAACCGGAAGAAAAGAAGGCTCGTCCCGAACGTCGTCAACGTCGTAACCCGCGCGATCGCCGTGAAAAAGACACGCGTCGTACGCGTCGCGAACGTACCGAAAAGGTTGAAGACAAGGATGCTGCTACGAAACCCGCAGCAGAAGAAACGGTAACGGCAGAAAAGCCCGCCGCTCAAGACGCTCAACAATCTCGTCGTCGTACGCGCCGTCGCAATAAGCCCGAACCCGTGGAATTGTTGCCGGCACCCGAAGCCAAGGTCGCTTTACCGCGTCCGGTTGAAGCTGAAGTAGCTGCCGCTCCGGTTCAAGAAGAAGTTGCCGCTACTAAGGTTGAAGTCAAGGATGAAAATGACTTTAACTTTGCTACCGACAATTTAGACACGAGTGCTCAAGCAACGGAGCAAACGCCGACTCAAGCAACGGAAGAAGTTCGAGAAGAACGCCGTCCCCGTCGCCGTCGTCGCACCGGTGATGAAGCCGCTCCGCGCCGCTCCCGTGGTATTCCTCCGGAAGTTGAAGCCGAAGAAATGAACCGTGCTCCGGTTGTTTTGCCTGAAGAGTACATGCAAGATAGCCCCGTTCGCACGAGTCCGTTGACGGAAACTTTCACGGCTGAACCCATCCAAACGCAACACGTCAATGTCGAAAGCAACATTGCCAACGTTAAGCGTGAAGCCAAGGCACAACGCCCGCGTGCTGAAGAGACGACTGAAGTCGCTATCGAAACGCCCGTTGTCGCCGCCGAAGCTGAAATGAAGGCAGAAGTTGCTGTTGAAGAACCGGTGGCTGTCGCTATCGAAGAAACGGTTGAAGTGGTGACTGTCGAAGAAGACACGAACGCTTTGGCTCGTTTGACCGAAGGTTTGGATGAAGCCTTAGCTAAGAACGGTTTAGAAGTCGTTCATACCCGTGCGGAATTGGTTAAACCCGTCGAGTACAAACCTGTCGTTTACCCGGGGCGTCCTCGCAAGGTCTTGCCCCCGCTCGATGAGACGCCCTTGATTCAAGTTCATACGAAAGTGGACTAATTCATAGGCCATCAAAAGGGCATCTGCGGATGCCCTTTCTTGTCTTTTTGGAATACATTGTGACGAAAAAAAATTCAGTTTTACGTGATCGCATTATTGAACTCTTTACCGAATCTTTAAACAACAACGATAAAGACTTGCATCACCTTTATAACTCCACGCTGATTACAGCCACGGAACTCGCCTACAAAGAAGAAAAGGACGATTTCGTGACGGATATTCTTCGTCATTTTGAACGTGAAGGTTATGAGTACAACGTACTCATGGACATCAACTTCTTCTTTGAATCCGTGGCAGCTCATGCCATTGACGATGAAGGCCAATGGTTATTGGTCACGCTCCCCTTCTTGGCTTCAAGTTCCTACGGTCTGCCTCATGGTGAGTTGCCCGAAAGCATCACCGATTTGCTTTTAAAGCATTTTGAAAAGCTACTACCTGAAGGCTTTAAGGTCAGTGTCAACCGTGTCATTTTAAATACCGAGCACTTTGCGCTTAGCCCCGTGCAATTGAATAAGCAAATCAAGATATGGGGGCATATTGCTAAACCCGGTGTTTGTACGTTCTGCGCTTCTGACGAAGACGCAGAAGAGGTCAATAACCTCGTTGCTGACATTCGTGTCATTGCCCTCATTTTTGAAGCTCCGACGAATCGCTCCTTTGCCGAAATTCAATTGGACTCCAAACATTTGAGTAAATTCAAACAAAGTTTGGCAAAAGACCTTTATCGTGAATTAAAGGCACACTATTTAGCAACCAAAATTGAATTGATCATGCATCACTCACTTGAGATGCAAAAGTACCTTGACAAGGTTTTGATGTTTGAAGAAGTGCATCCTGAAGTGCTCATTGCACCGCCCGTCATTACATTAACGGAAGCCGGCAAACTCTTTAGGCACTTCTCCTTTAATGAAGCCTTAAAGAACCTTCAACATACGTTTAATCTCAAGCTCGATGACCTGACCTTCACGATCGGTAACTTCTATGAGTCCCCGATGATGGGGTGCGTTGCCTTAACAGAGCTTCGTATCGGAATTGGGATGAAGGGCAAAGACAATCAAATCCTTCAAGGGATTTCTTGGCCTTTGTTTATGGATGCGCCGGATACAGCAATGGCAACGCTTTTAAACGTGCTGCGTATTGCCGGCATCAAGCCTGAAACCGTAACGCTTTTGGATGAAACCAACTTTATGGTTGAAGATGACGATGAAGAATTGGCCTTCCCTGGCGTTGATGGAGAGTTGCATGATCCACAACCGCCGGAAGATCAACAAATGCCTATCAGCTTTACGTTGAACTAATCAAAGGCTAACACGTTGATATCTATAGAAATGTCGGAGTTTTTCAAAAGACTCCGACATTTATTCGTCGTAAAAAGTGTTGTGATACAACAAAAGATCGTTGTATTTTTTGTTATCCAATCACTTTATTGGGTGCCTTACCAAAGCTGAGCCGCCATACAAGCGTCCTTTACAAACGCATTGCTATTACCTTGAATCGCTTCAATGCGTTGTGCTCTCGTACACTCCCACTTATCAACCGGATACTGATTATCCCAACCTTGCATCAGACGCTCTTGTTGCTTACTTAACTTAAAGTGCTGCGGATAGGTTTCTGCCATATAAAGGTAAGTACGGGCAATGGGGCCACGCGCATTTTCTGGCGGCTCTGCACGTCGGCGATCAATCTTCATTTGGCAAGACCCAAAACTTGACGGCACGCCAGGCAAGAGTTGGAAGTTATAGTTTTGACGCATGGCATTAACGGCACCAATGGCTGGGTAAAGGTTATAGAGATCGGCTTGCATCAAACGGAAGTCATAATTGACTTTCTCTGCGCATTTGCGTCCCTTGAAGGTCTTCCCATTGGGATTAACGCAAGCTCGATCACCTTCACGCCATTCTCTAAAAGAACGCCCGAAATTCTCTGCCGGCACAACGTGTTCCCACTCAACGCGCGTAGCACGCTTTTCATGCTTATCCGTCACAAAACCCTCGGGCAATGTGATGTTTTTACGTTGATCAAACGTAGCTTCACAGTAAAGCGTCACGCGATGGTCAAAATAGACCTTACGTTCCAAAAGGCGCTTGGCGTCATTAAATGAATCAATATCCGTATTACCGGCAGCCGTTGCCACCAAAGGCACCATCAACAAAGGCAGTAAAGAAAAACGCATCTTAAAATCTTTCTGAAAAAATTAATCAACACTTAAAGTCTACCTGAAGAAAAGGGACTGAAACCTTTCGATTTCAATCCCCTTCAATTAAGTTTTAAAACGCGTAATTAACGTTCATAGACCCAGCGGCCGTTGACCATTGTGCGATCCACCTTCGTTTGCAAGATTTGATCATGCGGGATCGTAAACAAATCTTGGCTTAAAACCACCAAGTCCGCAACGAAACCGGCCTTCAAACGGCCCTTTGAGTTTTCTTCAAAGGAGCAGTAAGCGCTTTCCGTGGTGTAGCAGTCAATGGCTTGGGCCATATCGAAGCACTCTTCGGGATAGAAACCACCGGCGGGTTCACCGCGCAAGTTTTGGCGCGTCACAGCACAGTAGATGTTATCAATCGGGTTCATATCTTCGATCGGAGAGTCCGTACCAAAGCTCGTATGGACACCCATATCCACTAAGCTCTTAAAAGCGTAACTGGTGCTTGCTAATTCAGCGCCCACACGATCTTCAACAATGGCCGTATCGTAGTGCAAGAAAATCGGTTGGACGTAAGCCAAAATACCGTTCTTCGTAAAGCGTTCCAACAACGGGCGGTCAGTGATTTGAACGTGAACGATACCCAAGCGCAACGGATTTTCACCATTGGTGCAAACCTTGTCGTAGCTATTTAAAACGTTTTCAATGGCGCCGTCACCAATGGCGTGAATCGCAACAGAGCAATCATTTTCTACTGCCATCCCGACCAACGTATCCAATTGGGACTCGGTAAGCGTTGCAATGCCCTTGGTAGAGGGATCATCATGGTACGGTTGACGCATCAAGGCCGTGCGAGCACCGAGACTGCCGTCGACAAAGAGCTTCAACGGACCAAACTTGTTGAAGTCCGTCCCCATACCGGTGCGATACCCCATGTCCAAGAAACGTTGGAATTCCGTCGGTTCCATGAAACTGAATTGGTGGTAAGCACGAATATTGGGCGTTTCTGCCAAAACTTCTTCAAAAGCTTGCAACGTGCTTTCCCAGTCACTCAAACGCAAGTCGCACGTTTGCACCGAGGTCACGCCCGTTTCAGAGGCATGAGCCATGGCAGAACGGATCAAGCGCTTCTTGGCTTCAACGGAGCGGCTGGCCATAATGGAGCGCACTTGAGCACGGGCATTTTCACGGAAGATCCCCGTCAATTCCCCGTTTTCAACGTCAATGGCACCCCCTTCGTTGGGAACCGTATCAACAGTGACGCCGGCCATTTCCAAAGCCATGGTATTGCAGACCAAAATGTGACCACAGGCGCGATCAAAGATGATCGGGTGCTCGGTGGAAATTCTGTCCAAATCGTGACGATTCAAAAGGCGATGCTCGTCCGTGAAGTAGTCTTGATTCCAACCCATGCCGTGAATAACTTCGCCGGGAGCCACTTGGTTTTCTTCAATGTAGCGACGACCCTTTTCAATGATTTCAGAAATGGTCGTTGTCCCCAACAAACGCACAGCAGCCAAGGCAATACCCGTGTTCATTAAATGTTGGTGGGAGTCATTAAAGCCCGGCACAATCGTGCGACCTTGGGCGTCAAAAACTTCTACATTTTGAGCTGCCACGGCACGAACATCTTCTTGCGTACCCACGGCGGCAATTCGACCGTCGTCACCTACCAAGAGAGCTTGGGCAAAATGATCACGTTCAACGTAGATCTTGGCATTCGTAATTAATAAAGACATTAGTTTTCTCCCTCTTGTTGTTGACGAACAACGGCTTCATGAGACTTACGGAATAAGATTTCATAGATCACCAAACCGAGCAACGGAACGATGGCACCTAAGACAACCGTGAACGGGTCATTAGCAACGGTATTGACGATCAAACCAACCATAACGGCACAGATAATGAAAACAGTGAACGGATAGAACCAAACCTTGTACGGGCGTTCCATCGTCGGATACTTCTTACGCAACACGATGACGGAGTAGAAAGCCATACCGTGGAAGATCATGCCGCACAAGGCTACCAAGCTCGTCAATTCACTCAAAGAGCGGGACAAAATCAAAACGATAGAAATAATGGCGCAAGCAATTTGAGCATTCACCGGGGTGCGATATTCCGGGTGCAACTTGCCCAAACTCTTAAACAAAGCACCGTCACGGGCCATGGCGTAGAACATACGCGGGAACACCATCACGCAACCGTTCAAGGAGTTGAAGATGGCCAAAATCATGGCAGCACCCACAATGTACATACCGGCACCACCGAACAATTCCTTGGCAGCTTCCGTACCAATGTAGTAGTTGTGGCTTTCAACCATGCTCACGATCATTTCGGGCGGCACAACGCGAAAGATCGAGTAGTTAAAGAGCACGTAGAGTAAAGCAACGCCCGTGATAGCAAGGATCAAAGACAACGGGATATTGCGCTTCGGGTTCTTGATTTCTTCGGCAATCGTGTTGAGGTTCGTCCAACCTTCATAGGCCCACAAAGTGGCGATCACTGCAAAACCGATCATGGACAAAAGCGTAGAGATCGACGGCATTTCAGCAGGCATTGCCAAAAGGTCAGGATTGTATTCACCCATGAAAAGACCGCAGAAGAGCAAAATCAAGATCGGGAAAAGCTTCAAGACCATGAAGATGTTTTGCAAGGAACTCCCCAACTTAATCCCACGCATATTAAAGAGCGTCAAAAGAATAACTGACGTAACGGCAATCACCTTTTGCATCATGGGATCAATTTGCCAGAGACTGCTCAAAGCGGCAGCAAAAGCCACGGCCAAAGCAGCAACAGAACCCGGAGACGAGAGCATGAAGTTACCGAAACCGCACATAAAGGCGACGCGTTCACCGTACGCTTCACGAAGATAGACATAGTAGCCACCGGCCTTCGGAATCATGGCGCCGAGTTCAGCAAAACAGATCCCGCTCATCAACGTCACCAAGCCACCGATGATCCAGACCAGGAGAGCCAAACCTAAACTCATACCGGCGCGTTCAAGAACGATACCGCCGATATAGAAAATACCGGAACCGATCATGATGCCGGCTAAGACAGAAATACCGCCAAACAACGTCACTTCACGACGCATCTCCGTTTGTTCACTTTGGAGATGGGCGACAGAATTATTGTTATTAGATGCTGTCATAAAGAACCTTCTGGAAAAAAAATTAAAGTAAAAAAAAGTTGCACCCATCGATGCAACTCCAGAAATGTTCTCAATGACAAATAGATGAGAATAGACCTACAGAGTACCATCGATAGCACCTCTTTCCCAATCTGGGAAAGGAGTCATGAAGATGTTCTCTCCATGCCCAACCGTCCTTCTTGTCAGAAGTCCGTTTCGGCGAATTGACCTTTCATCGTGTTCTTTGGGTACCCCCTCCGACGACTACTCATTCGTTTCGCGCCTCTACCAACTTTGTAATTATTAAACCCCAAATCAAAACAAATGTAAATAAGACAATCTGAGCAAAAAGGCCATAAAACCGAAGTTTTATGGCCTTAACTAAGGGGGTTTGACTAGCTTTTAAGCGTTATCACTAACACGGAACACCAGTTCTTGATTTTCGCAATCAACGCAAACGTGGTTCTTAGGCTTAATTTCGCCAGCCAACAATTTACGAGACAATGCGTTTTCAACATGGTCTTGGATAGCACGCTTCAAAGGACGAGCGCCATAGAGCGGATCAAAGCCCACCTTAGCGATTTCAGCCAATGCAGCATCAGTCACATCCATCGTAATGTCTTGTTGTTCAAGGCGAGAAGCCAAGCGCTTTAATTGGATCTTCGCAATATTCTTAATCGCTTCTTGACCCAAAGCGTTAAAGACCACGATTTCATCAATACGGTTGATGAATTCCGGACGGAAGTGATTTTTCACTTCTTGCATCACCGCCGACTTAATCATTTCCTTGTCTTGACCGGCAAGTGATTGGATTTCGTGCGAACCCAAGTTACTCGTCATAATGATGACGGTATTTTTAAAGTCCACCGTGCGGCCTTGACCATCGGTCATACGACCATCGTCCAACACTTGCAAAAGGACATTGAAAACGTCTGGATGAGCCTTTTCAACTTCGTCCAACAAAATCACGCTATAGGGCTTACGACGAACGGCTTCCGTTAAGTAACCACCTTCTTCATAGCCCACGTATCCCGGAGGCGCACCAATCAAACGAGCAACAGAGTGTTTTTCCATAAATTCACTCATGTCGATACGAATCATGGCTTCTTCCGTATCAAAGAGGAACTGTGCCAACGCCTTCGTTAATTCCGTCTTACCGACACCCGTGGGGCCTAAGAATAAGAAGGAACCGTACGGACGGTTAGGATCAGACAAACCGGCACGTGAACGCAAAATCGTATCCACAACGGCCTTGACCGCTTCACTTTGACCGACAACACGATTTTCAAGTGCTTCGCCCATGTGCAAGAGCTTTTGGCGTTCCCCTTCCATCATCTTGGACACAGGAATACCCGTTGCACGAGAAACCACTTCAGCGATTTCTTCAGCGCCCACGCTCGTGCGCAAAAGTTTCGGCTTATCTTGTCCGTCCTTCTTAGCGGCTTCTGCCTTACGAAGTTTTTCTTCTAACTTCGGCAACACACCGTATTGAAGTTCGGCCAATTTTTCAAACTGCCCTTGACGGCGCAATTCTTCCATTTGATGCTTGGTCTTATCGATTTCGTCACGAACGGTCTTAGCCCCCAAGGCTTCGACTTTTTCGGTTTTCCATACTTCTTCCAAGTCACCGTATTCTTTGGTCAACGTTTCGATTTCAGCCTCAATCGCAGCTAAGCGCTTTTTACTGGCTTCATCGGTTTCCTTTTTCATCGCTTCGCGTTCAATCTTTAATTGAATGATACGACGATCCAATTTATCAAGCGCTTCAGGCTTAGAATCAATTTCCATCTTCACTCGAGCGGCGGCTTCATCAATCAAGTCGATCGCCTTATCGGGTAAGAAACGATCCGTGATGTAGCGGTGCGAGAGTTCGGCAGCGGTCACAATCGCAGGGTCCGTGATTTCCACGCCGTGGTGCGCTTCATACTTTTCCTGTAAGCCACGCAAAATAGCGATCGTGTCTTCAACACTGGGTTCATCCACCATCACTTTTTGGAAACGACGTTCAAGTGCGGCATCTTTTTCCACGTACTTACGGTATTCATCCAAAGTCGTTGCACCAATCACATGCAACTCACCGCGAGCAAGTGCGGGTTTGAGCATGTTACCGGCATCCATCGAACCTTCGGTTTTACCGGCACCCACCACCGTGTGCAATTCATCGATAAAAAGAATGATCTGACCGTTAGCAGCAGAGACTTCCTTTAAAAGCTTCTTTAAACGCTCTTCAAATTCACCACGATACTTGGCACCGGCAATAAGCCCTGCCATGTCAAGGCTTAAGATGCGCTTATTTTTAAGCGTATCGGGCACTTCTCCGTTTACGATACGTTGAGCCAACCCTTCAACCACAGCCGTCTTACCCACACCGGGTTCACCGATCAAAACAGGGTTATTCTTCGTGCGGCGTTGCAAAATTTGCATCGCACGACGAATTTCATCGTCACGACCGATCACAGGGTCAAGCTTGCCTTCACGGGCCTTAGCCGTTAAGTCAATTGTGTATTTTTTCAATGTTTCGCGTTGATTTTCGCTATCGGGGTTATCCGCCGTTTCTCCACCACGCACTTCATTAATCGAAGCTTCCATGGCTTTACGGGTCAAACCGCAACGCTTAGCAATACGACCGGCTTCACCTTGGTCTTGCGTCAAAGCCAACAGGGCCATATCAATGGAGATGTATTCATCGCCTCGAGCCATGGCTTCTTTTTCGGTCAAATTCAACCAATTGATGAGCTCACGACCGGCTTGAATGTTGCCACCTGCGCCACTGACTTTAGGCAAGTGATTCAAGGTTTCGTCCGTTTCTTTTACGAGCTTAGCGACTTGAACACCAGCGCGTTCCAAAAGGTTCTTTGTGGAGCCGTCATCATCACGCAAAAGGGCTACCAAAAGGTGCACACCTTCCATGATCTGATTGTCATTAGCTAACGCAATGCTTTGCGCATCCGCCAAAGCTTGTTGGAATTTCGTAGTTAATTTATCTTGTCTCATTTTCACATTTCCTCAAGTGCGCTCAAAGTGAACTTCAAAACGCACTTATCTCGTTGTACTAATTTCTATATGGGGACAACGTTTCTGATTTCAAGGGGTAAGGAAATGCTTGCGGATTTAATTAATTTTTATATTTTTCAAAGAGTTATATTCCACTGATACACTTGGTTTCAGATAACACAAAACGTTAAAAATGGCCTCGAATGGTCAAAACGCCCATCACCAATGCAATAAATGAGCCCACAATGTGAATCATGAAATGCTCAATGGCAGACAACCATTGGTTATTTAGGATGAAGTGAAGATTTTCACCCAAAACGGCTGTCAAAGTAGAGAATGCGCCTAGGAAACCCGTGATAATGAATAAACGAACAGCGGGACTGATTTCGGGACGCGTGGAGAGCCAGGCTAAAGCCATCCCCATTAAATAAGCGGCCGTGAGGTTAGATAACGCCGTCCCCAAAGGCGAGGTTAAAAACCAAACCTTATCGTTAAAGTAATACGTCAAGCCCCAACGCGTCATGGCACCCAACGTTGCACCGCAACTGACAGACAACACCACAAGCCACAAGGGACCGTCACGAGTAATCATTACGTTATTCCTCACAAAAGTAGACCCGATTATACGCCTTGGTCTCGTTTGCTTCCTTCTATAGCTCCAATACAAAAAATTTCATAGAAAATAGCGAGGAAACTTGGGACTTTAGTCCCGAGAGGAATCGCTTCTTGCGCTAGCGCAAGAAATTAACAATAGAGAACATTATAATACCTAACCATGTGTGGAATTATTTAACCATGGTTAAAATCGTCTTTCAACGTAACTGTGTCTATCAAACTGCCTACCATGCGGTTTGGTGTCCAAAATACAGAAAACCTGTTCTTGTTGGTAATGTCGCGACAGAAACAGAGCGTTTGATCCGTGAGATTTGTATTCAAAGACAATGGGACGTCCTTGCACTTGAAATTCAACCTGACCATATCCACTTATTTGTCAGCTTGCCCCCGAGTATCTCCGTGGCAGAAGTGATGAAGATTCTTAAAGGATCAATAGCCAGAACCTTGTTTGTTAAATTTCCAGAATTAAAACAGAAACTTTGGGGAGGACACCTGTGGTCTCCCTCTTATTACGTAGGAACGGCAGGTAACGTCAGTTCTGAAACCATTGAGCGATACATTGAAAGAACTGAACATATCAAAGGGCGCCGGTAAGTTAAAGGCCCCGATCAAACTGACAACGACGGTCTGTGTCAAATTAGAAATGACACAAGAGGTTTCGCTCAAACTCGAAAAAACACGTCAATTGTATCGTGATGCTTGTAATTTTCTGGTTCCTTTCGCTCGCACGAATCCCAAAGAGCGAAACTGGCAACGCTTTAATTTGCATCACAAAGCTTATTACGCTCTAAGAGAGGCCATTCCTAGCTTGGGCTCTCAGTTAGCTTGTAATGCGATTCGTTCGGTTTCGAGTGCTTACAAGACGGAATTATCCAATCACCCGCGTCAGAAAAAAGAGGAAGAGTTAAAAACGATTGTTTTTAAAAATCCTTCGATCCATTTGGATAAAAATACGATTCGCTATAGTGGCGATCTCTCAACAGCGACAATTTTTACCGTAGAGGGACGAGTCTGCGTGAAGCTGTGCCCTGGTAACCATCAACTCAACGCTCTCAATAAGGGCAAGATGAAAGAATCAAATTTAGTCTTGCATCGTTCTAAGCGTGTAACTTATTGGGCGTTGCATATTAGCGTAGAAAGCGAAACGGGTATTGAAGAATTAAAGCAAAACTTGTCAAAAAGTGGGGTGCTAGGTGTTGATGTAGGAGAAAACAATATTGCTGCCATTTCAAGTGGAAAAATTTGGAAGGCGGGACAACTGAAATTCAAACGTGATAAATACTTAGGGTTACGAGCTCGTTTACAGCGCAATGGCTCTCAGAGTGCAAGACAGCACTTAAAGAGAGCTTCGGGCCAAGAAAGACGGCATGTGACCCATGAGAACCACGTGGTGAGTAAACAGGTTGTTGAACAAGCGATCAAACAAAATGCCGCAGTGATTGTGTTAGAGGATCTAACCCATATTCGAGAGCGGATCAAAGCTGGTAAACGTGTTAAAGCCAGACTCCACCGTTGGGCATTTAAAGAGCTTCAACAACAGATAGAGTATAAGGCTCACCGAAAGGGACTAAGTGTGATGTATGTGGATCCGAGATACACATCACAGACTTGTTCAACGTGTGGAAAAATAGGGAAGCGAACAAAACATCGTTTTGTTTGCCCAAGCTGTGGTCTCCGAGCCCACAGTGACTTGAATGCAAGTCAAAATTTGCAAGGATTGGGCTATCAGCTGATAGCTCAAGGGTTGTTGTAAACCGACCTAATGTTGAGTCTCGAAAGAGATGACAATAAATCAAAAGCTTGCGACTTGAGTCGCGAGTTGTTTACACGCATTTAACAAAAATCGGCCACAATTAGTCTGTTCATTACTCAGTGAGGTTTAATATGTCATTAGTGAATTCCCAAGCCCCCGCTTTTACCGCAGAAGCTACGACGGGCACATTATCGTTGTCTGGCTTTGCCGGCAAGCGTGTTGTTCTTTACTTTTATCCTAAAGACAACACAAGCGGTTGCACGCTGGAGGGCATTGACTTTAACGCCCGCTACGATGCCTTTAAAGCGCTTAATTGTGAAGTGATCGGTATCTCTCGCGACTCTATCAAGAGCCATCAAAATTTCTGTACCAAGCAAGGCTTTAAGTTCCCGCTTATCAGCGATCCGGATGAAGCGCTTTGCCAAGCCTATGACGTCATGAAATTAAAGAAAATGTACGGTCGAGAATACATGGGCGTTGAGCGCAGTACGTTTTTAATTGATGAAAGCGGAAAAGTTCGCGCCGAGTGGCGTAAAGTTAAGGTTGCGGGCCACGCTCAAGCCGTGCTTGAAGCCGTTCAAGCTTTGGCCTAATTCTTTTAAGTAGGAGTTTTTTATGCCTTTACCCCCTTTACCCACCGAGATGGGTACCGTCATTGAAGATGTTGACGCTCTGGCCAAAGCCAAACCGGTCAAGGACACAAAAAAGAAAACCGTTGTCGCTAAAAAGGCCCCTGTCGCAGCTACTTCTGAGAAAGTTGAGGTAAAGGCACAAAAGCCACAAAAGGCAGTCGCCACAAAAAAGCCTGCCGCTTCCAAAAAAGCCGTTAAGACAAATCCGGTTCCCGCTCCGCTTCTGGCTGACAAGCCCAAGGTTAAACCTGCCAGCATGCGTGAACGCTATAAGGGTAAGAAACTCTTCGTTTTGGATACGAACGTCTTAATGCACGACCCCTTATCGCTTTTCCAATTCGAAGAGCACGATGTTTTCTTGCCGATGATTACGCTTGAAGAATTGGACGGTCACAAAAAGGGCTTAAGTGATGTGGCGCGTAACGCTCGCCAAGTCTCACGCTACCTTGATCAATTGCTTGCCCACACCAATGGCAAGATCGTCGACGGTATTGAGCTCAATGCCTTGGGCCATATTGAGGCAAGTGGCAAACTCTTTTTCCAAACGCAACCCTTAAACGGTCAGTTGCCCGATGCCCTTCCGCAAGGCAAGGCCGACAATCAAATCTTAGGGGTTGTGAAGGCGTTGGTTGACCAAATCAAAGACCGCCATGTCATTTTGGTATCCAAAGACATCAATATGCGTATCAAGGCCGTGGCCATGGGGTTGGATGCTGAAGATTACTTCAGTGACCGCACGCTCGATGACACGGAAATGCTTTATTCCGGCCGTATGGAGTTGCCTGAAAACTTCTGGGAGACGCACGGCAAGAAGATGCAAAGCTGGAAAGAAGACGGTCAAACTTGGTACAAGATTTCCGGCCCTCTGGTTCGAGAAATGTTTGTCAACCTCTTTGTTTACTTGCCCGATGACAGCTTCTTGGCTCAAGTAAAAAAGATTGAAGGCTCTACCGCAACGCTTGTCGTTGCTCGTGACTACAAGCAACAAAAGTACGCCGTTTGGGGCATTACGGCTCGTAACCGTGAGCAATCCATTGCGCTGAATTTGCTCATGAACCCCGAGATCGATTTCGTGACGCTTTTAGGCCAAGCAGGCACCGGTAAGACCTTGATCACGTTGGCAGCCGCATTGGCTCAAACGCTTGATATGCGACGCTTTTCTGAAATTATCTTTACCCGCGCAACGGTCAGCGTCGGTGAAGAAATCGGTTTCTTGCCGGGTACCGAAGAAGAAAAGATGTTGCCTTGGATGGGGGCCTTGGAAGATAACCTGGAAGTTCTCAATAAGCTTGAAAGCGGTAACGAATGGAGCAGAAACGCTGCCAACGATTTAATCCGTAGCCGCATTAAAGTAAAGAGCATGAGTTTCATGCGCGGTCGCACGTTCTTAAATAAGCTCGTCATTATCGATGAAGCGCAAAACTTGTCACCAAAACAAATGAAGACCTTGATCACTCGTGCTGGCCCGGGTAGCAAAATTGTCTGCTTGGGTAACATTGCCCAGATCGACACGCCTTACCTCACTGAAGGCTCTTCAGGTTTGACGTATGTGGTGGATCGCTTTAAGGGTTGGGAACACTCCGGTCACATCACGCTTCAACGTGGGGAACGCAGCCGATTGGCGGATTTTGCAAGCGAATCGCTTTAACAAAATCTGACACTCATAGTTCAAAAGCCTCAATACGCAAAAATTGAGGCTTTTATGTATTAAAGGATAGTCTTAAATACCTTTCGGTCCTGAGCAATATTCTCCAAGTAGAGCAACGTCTATACACATCAAGAATTGAAGTTTGCCATATTACGATGATGTACAGACACGGAGATTTATATGCTAAATAACCAATACAGAACGACATTGTCATCAAAAACTTTGCAGATCATTTCTCAATTACCTCTTGAGGGATCAGAAAAGGTTTATCAACTTTCCAAAACTTTTGATGTGGTAAGTTTGCTATTAGATACTGCCGCTACAGAACACGAAATATGGATGGCCATTGCTCTCGTCAATAACCTAGAGAGAATTGATGACCTAACGTCGTGTGAACTGGAAACACTCGAAGTTACTCGAGAGTTATTACTCAATTCATCTTTATTTGAAAAAGTAAAAAACGAGACCGCTTTGTATTTAGTTGCGACAATCATCACGGTCGATGCAAAGAAATTAGCTGGATCATTTGATGGTAACGCCGTCATTTCTTCTGGTAGCTTTGTCGATAGTTTTAAACGTCTTTGTCTTTATAAATCTTTAGTTAAAAAAACACGACTCTATTCTCGGTTTCATAAATACTTGAAAATCTGCCTTAGTTTGTCGCCCGTTGAACCTAGCGAATTTTTAGAAGAACGTAAGGTTTTTGTGATGAGTGGCGCTCAAAGTAATACTGAGCACATGAAGTGAATTGTTTATATGGCAGAGGTAGCTGGAATTCCCGTGGCACGTAAGGATAAAGACATCTACCTTTCCGACCTTGTCAGTCACGAAGAGCTCTTGGAACGCTTCATACTTTTGATTCAGGCGCATTTCCCCACTGTCACGATACGCCACTCTGATCGTTCTTATTCTGAATTTGAATGGAAAGTAAAACGACTGACAATTTCCGATAAATCCTCCATCTTCCGTCGGATTGGTTTCAGAAATCAATTAACCAGTATTCATCTCACCGATGCCCTTTTTGTACAGTTCTATACGCTATTGCCCGGACACGAAAAAGAAGTTAACAAGTAAAAGAGGTCTGCCATGAATGATTTATTTGGATATACAAGCTTTTCTGCTTTCACCCCGAGTGCAAATCGGTTACTTAAAAAAATCCTTCGTCTTAAAAATTTTTCATCAGAAGAATTGCTTGCTACATTGGATTTGATCGAACTGATGGAAGAACATCATCGCAGTGAACATGAGATTTGGCAGGCGATTGCGTTGCTAAACGGCGTCACGGAGGTGAAGTCACGCCTTCATCCTCTGAATCGTTTGGATGAAATGTATCCTGTTCAAGCTTTGGATTTTAATGTGGTTAGAAATTTACTTGTGTCACCAGAAAATGTACCTGACTCTCTAAGTGAAAGCGCGCTTTTTATGATTGGTGCTATTGTCATCACCCGAATGAAACACATCCAACTTACCGAAAGTAAGCATGGAGATGATTTTGACATATTCAAAAAAAAATCAATCTGATGTACTGGAGATACAAAGAATTAATGCAGAAATCGCCTTTGCATGAACATTTTGATTCGGTCGCCTGCAAATTAAACTGCCATGACAGATCATCGGTGGTTATTGAAAGTTTATGATTTGGAAATATTACAACTAACCAAGAGAGCGGTTACCATCAACAAAAAAAATTAGTATCTCGAGTTGGGCAAACCTGCTTTGTAAAAAGCTATCAACTCTTCCATCGATATATCTCCTCGGAGCATCTGACGTGCTTCGTTTTTCTCCGCATCTGATACAACAAGACCTTCGACAGAAAAAGAATGGGACACTTCTTCGATAATCCTTTCGATCTCTTTATCTGGAATTTGCATGATTATCTCAAAGACTTAAATTGTTACCCAAGAGCACAGTCCAACGTCATCATCAACAAGAACCCCAACATCACACTCATCGTGCCCACATTGGAGTGCTCTCCCAAGTGTGCTTCAGGGATGAGTTCTTCAACCACCACGTACATCATGGCGCCGGCACTAAACGCTAAAAGCCACGGCATAAAAGGCGTAATCCAAGAAGCCATCAACACGACCGCACAGCCGAAAATCGGTTCAACTAAACCCGATAATGCACCCAGCGAAAACGCCTTGCGAGGAGAATACCCTTCTTGCAAAAGAGGCAATGAAACCGCGGCACCTTCCGGTACGTTTTGAATCCCCATCCCCAAAGCCAAAGCAAAAGCGGCAGAGAGTGCAACCGGATCCCCCGTTTGACCGGCTATAACAAAAAGCAAACCTACGCTCATCCCTTCAGGAATGTTGTGCAAAGTAATAGCGAAAAATAAAAGGGATGAACGAGACAGTTGACTCTTGGGCCCTTCCGGATCTTTTGAACCCGGATGCATATGAGGAAGCAACTCATCCAACGCCCAAAGAAAAAGGCCACCTAAAGCAAAACCGCCTGCGGCCGGCAACCAACTGGGCGTTCCTGCAGCTTCCGCGGCATCCATTGCGGGAATCAACAAACTCCAGACGCTCGCTGCAATCATGATCCCAGCAGCAAAACCTAACGCCATGCGATGAACATTGGGCGAAACCTTATGACGAAATAAAAAGACGCTGGCAGCACCAACCATCGTCATCATGGCCGTGAACCCCGTACCAGTGGCCACCCAGCCCAGCATTTCTAAATAATCCATACGGTATTCCTTTCAGTATTTTTGTATTGTTACAAGTTCCGTATTTTTGCGCAATTAAGAATCTCAAGAGGATCAATCGAGAAAAACTTAAAGATCATTTCAAGATATATCTAAATCGCTATTTTTACAACAAATAGACAATGATGATATTTTTGATTATTTATAGCAATTCGCTAAACTTTCGATATAATAATGTCATGATTTTTGCTTTAAGAAGACAGCCATTATGCTTCACACGGTCTACAGCAATTCGTACGAAATCCTTCGCACCTATCTCATGCATTCCATTGGTGCAAAAACCACCCAATCCACGCTCGAACCCATTCGTATCATTTCCGGTTCCCGCTTAATTAATAACGAACTTATGCTCTCCATTGCAAAAGAGCAAGGGATTTGCGCAGGGATCGACTTTTGGACACTGAACAACTGGTTTCGCAATTACTTGGGTTTCGGGTTAAGTGAAGGCGGTCAATCACAGAAATTTATTTGGTTACTTTGGACGCTTATAGACGATGAATTCATCCAAACGCATCCGCGCTTAAAGAAATATTTCGAGCAGCGCGAAAAGATCATGGATCGTGACCTTTTGCGTTATGACTTTGCCAAAGACGTATCAACCGTTTTTGAAAAGTACATCAACTATCGTTTTGACTGGGTATACGGATGGGCCTTTCCTAACAAAGCGTCCAAGACCGTTGATACGCTAAAAAACTACTACCAAAAGCAAAACGAGAAAGAGCGTCAACATCTTGAAAATTCTGCCGACTTTGGGTGGCAACGTGCTCTTTGGGAAAAGCTTGGCCAAGCAGATCAGTGGACGGGTCAACATACGTTGGACATGTTTGCCGATTGGGAAAATTTAAAACGTAAAACACAGTCTGAACCCGAAGAAATTCACTTCTTCGTTCCGACAAACGTCTCGCCTTTGATGCTGCCCATCATCAAACTTTTAAGCGAAGATCCCGACCGTCACGTCTATGCGTATCTTCTGAACCCCTGTCAAAACTATTGGTTCGGGTCGTATGACAAGTCGCAAAGTAAGGTGTCTGACTATCTTCGCAAAAATGCGGCCTCTACGCGAGCCATGATTAATCGCTTCAATCAGTTTGCCACCGAAGAAGAAGTCACTGATCAGTTGCATCAATTGTCCGCTGTGAATTCCCTTGCCAATATCAGTCTTCAGCAACTCAAACTCACAACAGAAAGCGAGATTGAACGAGTGGACTTAGCGCCCGATGACGGTGCACTTTTGCATGACTTTCAACGCGCGATTTTGCTCGATAGCAAAGAAGAATTGCCCATTGAAGTAAACGCAAATGACCATTCGATCCGCTTTATCAAGTCCCCGACTCAAGCGCGTGAAGTTGAAAATTTAGTCAACGTTATTCATTCACTCTTTAACGATCCGACGTTGCCGGACTTAAAAGCTGATGACATTCTCGTGGTGACGCCCGATATTGAAGAAGCTGCTCCCGTTATTGAAGCAACCTTCTCAACATTGCCAGAATCTCAACGCATCTCTTATAAGATCGTGGGACGCAATGCCATTGATGAAAACATGACGGGGCAAGCCTTGATTGAATTGGGGCGATTATTCATGACACCGATGAACGTCAACCAACTGGAATCTTGGTTGGAGTTGCCCTTTGTCACCCAAAGTCTGAATTTATCTTTGGAAGACTTAAACATTATCCGCGACTGGTTGGTCACGGCGGGTTTCCGTCAAGGCATTGATGCCGAGCACTTAAAAAATACACGTCATATTGAATTAACGACCGAGAAAAACGAACCGCATGAAGCGCTTGACGGTACGTTAGACCGTTCTCTTGAACGTTTAAGTTGGGGGTTCGTGTTGGATCAAAATGAGCGTGAAAGCTTCGATGATCTTCTCCCCGTCTCCAGTGGTATCGATACGCGTTTTAACTCAGTGAGCACTGAAAAACGGATTTTTCAAACGCTGTTGACGCTTGAAAGTAAGCTCAAAGAAGCGCATCGACAATACCTCGCACTCGGCAATCGCGCCAACCTGGATGACATTGCCAAGTGGGGTCACAACTTAATTGAACTCTTCTTTACCAACAGTTCATTGTCCGACAAGATTGCCCTTCAAAGTAGCTTGCGTGCGATTGATCCTCAAAATAGCATGGATGAGGAAGAGGCCACTCTTGAAGAGAACTTGGTTATTTCACCTGCCGTTTATTGGCGAGCTCTTGAAGATACCTTGGCCGAGGAGCCCATTCGTCAAACCATCACGGGCGCAGTCACCTTTGCGCCACTGAAGCTTTACCGCCAAATCCCCTTCCGTGTCATTTTGGCCTTTGGTTTAAACGAAAACAGTTCCTTCCCGGGAACTCAACACTTCGAAGAGTACGACCTGATGGGCGTGACGGATTTAAAGCGTCAAGATGACCGTGACAGTCGTAGTGACAATCGCAACGCGTTCTTAAATTTGGCACTTTCGGCCCGAGATCGTTTCTATTGCTCTTGGTGCATTGGTACAGATCAGAAAAACCCGGCTAACCCCTCACCGGTTGTCTCAGAGTTTATGTATTTCTTGGCTTCTAACCTTCAACAATCCGGTGTAGAGACCGATGCCAAATTAAAAGCCATTACAACGCAATTACCTCTGAGTTCAGCTTCAGCTCGTAACTTTAAGAGCGATGAGACGCGTTACTGGAAAAGCGTTGACGAAGTCATGCTAAATTCACTTGTTATGGCTCAAGAAACCAACTTCCAAGGTCAAGAAGAGCCTATTGTGACAGGGCCGTTAAATATCGAACCCTTTAAAGAAGAACTCAACATTGAAGATTTAATTGCCGTCTACAACAATGTTGTTCGTTGGCTTGAGAAAAAAATGCAGATTCGTGACAACGAGGATGCATCGACAAGCGAAGTTCCTCTTTTGCCGCCTACGGACCCATTGAACAATTCCGTTCGAATTCGTGAGTGGTTGACCGCCTTTAAAGAAGGGAGAAATGTTGATGACATTATCTGCGAACTGAGTCGAAATCCTCTGGCCGGCGCCGTCAACACGAGAGAAATCAAATTACGTGACTCTATTGAGTTAACGCATGAGGCATGGTTGAACTATCAGTCTCTTTTAGCTTCAGCTGAAGAACACTATTTTGATCATTTATCAACGCCGATTCAAGGACGATATTTTAAAAAACTCATTGCGAATCAAGTGACACTGATCTCGACTAAAGAGACAAAGGAGAAACTTTATCTTTTGGATATCTGCCCTTCCGTGGCTAGTGTCAGTCGTGCTCAATTAAAAACGTTATTGCTCAATACACTTTTAGATAAGCCTGTCGGCATGAAGGTTTATTCGATTCAAGATCAGGACTGGGTAATGTTAGAAGCGCCCTGTCGACAAATATCGGAAGAGGCGCTTAAGTTGTGGCTTGAACAAATCGAAAACGTCGTTTCTGTGATTACATACTATGACAACACTTATGACGATGACCCTGTATCGATTCTGTGGCGCGGTAGTGATCAAGTGGCTGCCCGTCGTTATTGGGATGCGGTTAAGCGCGATTATCAAGAACAAATCATTAAGTCTTGGATTGAATAGTCATGGAAAACTTTAATTTAAAAACAAGTGATATTAACGGCGCCTTTCTTATCGAAGCCAGTGCGGGTACCGGTAAAACCTATTCATTAACTCGAATTGTTTTACGCCTGTTAATGGAAAC
This sequence comes from Sutterella sp., assembly GCA_019418235.1. Lineage (GTDB taxonomy): Bacteria > Pseudomonadota > Gammaproteobacteria > Burkholderiales > Burkholderiaceae_F > Aphodousia. The sequence goes on along the minus strand of DYCH01000023.1, from coordinate 8,919 downwards.
AGACATCAAAATCAATCAGGTTTTAATGGTCACTTTTACAAAAGCGGCGGCAGGCGAACTCAAAGCCCGCTTGCGCAACTTATTGTTAGAAGTTAAAGAAGCCATTGCTGACCCTGATAATGTCAAATTTGCTGACGAATTACTCTACGAGCTCTATCAGCAATGGGATGCCGAATCGGTCAGGCAACGTGTCGATGATGCGATTGAAGGGCTCGATGATTGTTGTGTCAGCACCATTCACTCTTTCTGCCAAAAAATGCTTAAAGAGCACCGCTTTTCGGGTCAAAAAAGCGGTAACTACGAACTCGCTGATGACGCAGACGACATCTTGACGCAAGTTGTAGACGACTTTTTGCGAAAAGAATTACAAAATGCCGACGATTCTTTGCTTAAAGATATTCTCGCTCAAAGTGATCCTGCAAACATTTTGTACAGTATTTTGAAAAAATACCTTGCTTTGCCGGCACACTCCTCTTACCAATACTACACAGATTGGTTTGTGGGAAAAAATGGAACCATCACAGAGGAAGATCTTAAAAATAAAAAGTGCGATTCAGAAGAAGTCGTTGAATTTTTAAAGCGCTTTCTTGCATGGGCTCCTCATCAAGTGCAACAGATGAAAAATGCTCAAGGGATCTGTACATTTGATGACTTAATTGTTGGTCTTGAAAAAGAACTGACGCCCCAATTTTCTAAGATCATCGGAGATCAATTTAAAGCTGTCTTAATTGATGAGTTCCAAGACACTGACCCGACGCAATACAACATTTTTAAGACACTCTTTTTAAAAGCAACTCAAGACGATCCCAGTCGTAGTTTAATTTTCGTCGGCGACCCGAAACAGTCTATTTATCGTTTCCGTGGTGCTGATATTGACACCTACAAAAAGGCACGAAAAGACATTGGTAAAACGCTCAATCTGGGACGTAACTTCCGCTCCAATGCCGTGCTTTTGGATACGATTAACACGTACTTTGCTGACGATGGAAGTAACTACACTTTCGGTAATGAAGATATTACTTACACGGCCGTAACGGCAGGTTCTTCCAAACTTCCGTTGTATCGAGACATCAACGGGCAAAAGTCTGTGTTGCCTGTTTTGGAAATTTGGTCACGAGACGACAAAGAAAACAGTCTAGGAGCCGACGATCAACGAGAGCAAGAAGCGCAGTTGATTGCGAACGATATCTATACGCTCTTAAACACAAACGTGATGATCAAAGAGGGGCAGCGTCTCTCCGCCAAAGATATCGTCATTCTTGTGAGAACGTGGAAGAACTCAGAGCCCATTATCAGGGCCTTGAATGAGAAGAAAATTCGTTGCATTACGTTTGAAGAAAACGACGTTTTCAAAACAGAAGAAGCCAATGACATTCTTCGAATTCTTATGGCCATGGAAATTCCGCAGGACAATAAGCGACAAAAACTCGCTCGTTTGACCCGCATTATGGCTGAACATATCAATGATGTTTCACCCGAAGCTTTCCAAAAAGCCCCTGATTCCTCTATTTTGGAGAAAAAGGCCTTAGAGGCTCGAGAACTCATTGACCAAGCGCGAGACTTGTTCGATCGAAAAGGCGTTGCGAGTGCCTTTGCATTGCTTTTTGAAAAGTGCCAAACCGAAAAGCACCTTTTACCCTTATCGGGTGGTGAAAAGCGCTTGAATAACTACCGCCATATTATTGAATTGCTCCAAGAGCAAGCTCGCCATCTGACGACTTTATCTGGTTTAACGCGTTGGTACGTTAAAGCGAGGGGGCAATCCGGTGGAGAAAAACGCAAGATTCGTGTTGAAAGTGATGAAAACCTCGTCACCATCATGACAATCCATGGAAGCAAAGGATTGGAATATCCCGTTGTCTACCTGCCGGGAGCATGGAATGGAAATCACAAAGGTAGCTCGAAAGGTCATCTTTGCCAAAGCGTTATTCAAAGCACAGGTGAAACTCAACTGACGATTTCTTTCTCTAGTCAATCCATGAATGAAGTGGATGAGGATATTGAAGAAAAAAATGCTCTTGAGGGGTTGCGACTGGCGTACGTTGCCATGACACGTGCTTCTCAACGATTAGTGCTTCCTTTAATGCTCCGGAAAAAGGCCAATAAGGGTGACTTCAACGGACCATTTTTTAGAGCCTTAACCAAAATTGTCCAAGCAAAAGGAAATGTTGATCTGGTGATCGAAGCCAAGACGGCGTACTTGGAAAAAGTGACGAACAATTTAGCCAATCATCCTGAAATGGTTCAAACCATTGAAGAGGGTCTTGGCGTCAACCATATTGAACCGCACGACTTGGTGAAAACTTACGACGTACCCATTGATATTGAAAAATTTGATCATCATATTGAGTACGGCGGTGAGGAAAAATCTGAGGATGAATCCCTCAGTGTTGCCCCCTCTCGCGACATTCACTCCGATTGGCATCAATCGAGCTACAGCGCCATTATTCGTGGCGCTCACGAACAATTTGATTTAACCAATCAGGCTGAAAAAGAAGACCAAATTGATGAAGTCGAAAGTGAAAAACCAAAAGTCGTCACGCCTTTGCCTGAAAATGACATTTTGAATTTCAGTCGAGGGGCTGAAAGCGGTACATTCCTGCATGCCATTTTTGAACGCATTGACTTTGATTTGGTTCGTCGTGCGCAGTTTGAAGACGACGCCGAGGCTGATGAAAAACTCTTAAATCGCGCCGATGTGATTGCTCGACCCTACGCACACAATTTCCAAAATTTAAATAAAGAAATGCTCCGTCAGTTGATGAAAGACGTGCTTTGTTGCTCGGTTTTCAAAGATTCTGACGGTAATGACTTTAACCTTTGCAATATTGACAGTAAGCAACGTGAAATGACCTTCACGATGGCCATTAATGCTCCGAAGAAGGGGCGAAAAGCCGTCACCGTGGAAACGCTCTCAGAACTTTTAAAAACGTTCGAGAAGAAGTATCACCTGCCCGATATGACGCCCAAGGCACTCAAAGGCTTTTTAACGGGCGCCATTGACATGATCTTCACCCACAATGGTCAGTTCTTTGTGTTGGACTGGAAAAGCAATTTCTTAGGCGACAACATTGCCGATTATCGAATGCCGGTGATGAAAAAAGCCATGGCCGATCACCACTATTACTTGCAGTACCTCATCTACTGTGTGGCGCTTAAGCGTTTCTTGAAGTCTCGCGGTATTGAACTCACCGATGAAAACTTTGGTGGTGTGATTTACGCTTTCATCCGTGGCATGAGAATCAACAATAAGCAACCCTATGGCATTTACTTTGAAAAGCCTTCTCTTGCGCTTATTGAGTGCTTGGACGACTTTTTCATGAACGGGTTCGACGCTCGAACGGTTGGCCATTATGCTGATCAAGCAGAAAAAGGAATATAAGCCATGTACACAGAAAACAAAGTCGAACAATTAACCGAAGACCAAATGGCCTATCAACAACTTGGACGCCATCTTTTGGCAACGGTTGAAAGAAATCATCCGGAGTGCTTCCATGATGGCATCAAAACCCAAGCGCTTATCACACTGGATAAGCTCCTTTTAGCCTTTTGTGCAGCGGACGCTGACGGTAGTGTGTGCATCAATATTGATGGACTTGAGGTCTCTGATGACGATTTAACGCTTTTAGAAGATATCGGACTTCTTGTTAAAGCTCATCCAAAACTTCAAAACGAGCCATCAAAACGCATCCCCTTTATTTGGGACTGTCACGGTCAAACTCATCGCCTTTATCTGCAACGGCGCTTTATTGAAGAGCGGGAAGTCGCCCTTGCCATCATGGACTTTAAGGCGCACGCATCGGAAGCGATTTCACCCAAGCAAGAACAGTTGATTGAAGACTTTAAATCAATGGTGTACGACAATGGTCAGACTGCGGATGCCCAAAGTTTAATTGAACAGGAAAAAGCCATTCGAGGCGCTTTATCCCACGCCTTTTTCATTATCACGGGTGGTCCGGGTACCGGCAAAACCACGGTTGTGGCCAAACTCATTGAATGCCAGTTGGCAGCCAACCCCGATTTGGTGATTGGCTTAGCCGCACCGACCGGTAAGGCGGCCAGTCGAGTAATGCAATCCATTAACGGGTCATGTGACGGTAAATCGGGTGACATGTTTGTTCAACTTAAAGCCCAACTTGACCAACGCAAAATTACCTCTCAGACCATCCATCGTTGGCTTTCATCAGAAACACTCGCCGGAGGCCGTCCCAGTGAAGATAACCCATTGGGCATCGACATTTTGATCGTTGACGAAGCTTCCATGATTGACTTGACGCTTGCCAAGCAATTATTACGTTGCCTTGATCGTACAAAAACGCAATTGATTTTATTGGGTGACAAGCATCAATTGGCCGCTGTGGGGCCAGGTTCAGTTTTGGCCGATTTAACCGATCCCGAAGTGATGGCGGGTCACGTAGCAGAACTCACCATCAGTCACCGTTTTACGAGCGATTCCAACATCGGTCAACTCGCCCAATACATTAATACCAATTCAAGTTATAACGCTGATGAATTCGAAAAACTTTTTAGTCATAACTCTGAAAAGGACAACATTGAATGGGTTAAGCCCAAACGCGATGTGCCTTTACAAACCGATACTCAAACGTGGATTCGTAAGCAACTAAAGAAGTACTTAAGCGACCTCAAAATCTACCTCAATAGCGTATTGGATCAACCGCTTTTGGTTCGTGATGATGAGGCAAAAGCAAAGGCTTTGACTGAAGTTTGGAAAACGGCTGACAGCTTCCGAATTTTGGCTGCACAACGTCACGGCTTTAATAGCGTCGAAGCGGTTAACCGTTTTGCAGACGAATTTGTACGTGAAGAAATGAATCAATGGGCTCGAAAAGCGCAAGAAGAAGGATTGTTGCAATCCGATGAACTTCAATTCCCCTTTACGGAGCTCTTTTACCCAGGACGCATCATCATTAACCGTAAGAACTACGCCCCCTTGGATATCTTCAACGGTGACGTTGGCATTGTGTTGCCGATGAGTGACGACTGGTCGCGCTACGAAGTCTTTTTTGGCGATCGTGAAGAATTTCGTCCTGCCGGTCTTTTACCCGAACACGATACGGCTTATGCATTGACGATTCACCAATCGCAAGGCTCGCAATATGACCACGTGGCCGTGTTGCTATCCAATGACCCGGACTCCTCGCTTTCGACTCGAGAACTCCTCTATACCGGCGTCACTCGTGCAAAAAAGGAAGTAAAGCTTTATGCCAATTCCCAATCGGTTGCTAAAGCTTGTTCAACCAAAACACAGCGAGCGAGTGGTTTAACGCAACGCTTAAAAGAAGGTTAGCGACTACCAAAACAAAAAGACTGAGTCCAATTCGAAACTCAGTCTTTTGTTTTGGTCAAAAGATTTTTTTCTTAAAAAGCGAAGCGCATCACCAACATAATGCCGATCATGATGAAGGCAATAGCGACTTTCGCTGCGATCCCTGCAATCATACCGACCCACGTGGCCCAAGAAACTTTACCGGCCAAACGCATATCGCGATGACCGATCATTTCACCCACAAAGGCGCCGATCACGGGAAATAAGAAAATCCCGATGAGACCAAAGGGAATCCCTACAATGGTTCCTAAAAAGGCGCCGGTAAGGCCCATTTTCGTGGCACCAGCCTTCTGGGCACCCATGGTTTGACTCACCCAGTCAATGGCAATGGAAATCGCCGTTAAAACGCCAAGAGCAATTAACGTGCCAACTCCAAAGTATTGATACCCTTCCATATGCGCAATCAACCAAGCGCCACCGAATATCATTGGGATACCGGGCAGTGCCGGCACAACCGTGCCTCCTAAGCCCACCAAAATCAAAACAAAGGCCAGTGCATAGGCACCGTATGTAATCAGTGCATCAAGCATATCCGCTATTCCTTGTGGCGTTCTTAAAGTGCGTGTACTCGCCGAAGAAGACTAAATCCACCGTCCCCGTCGGACCGTTACGTTGCTTACGAATAATGGCTTCAGCGTTACGCTCTTCGTCCGTGCCCTTTAAGTCTTGGTTATAAACGACTTCACGGTAAAGGAAAATAATCACGTCAGCGTCCTGTTCGATAGAACCGGATTCACGCAAGTCACTCATCATCGGACGTTTATCAGGACGTTGTTCCAAACCACGATTTAACTGAGAAAGACCGATGATCGGGCAATTCAATTCTTTGGCTAAGAGCTTCAAACCACGAGAAATTTCAGAAATTTCTTGGGCGCGGTTTTCGCCTCGTCCCGTACCACTCATCAATTGCAAGTAGTCAATCACAATCAAACCCAATTGCTTGACTTCGCGCGTCAAGCGACGAGCACGAGAACGAACGTCAGAGATCGTCAAACCGGAAGAGTCATCGATAAAGACGTTATGAGAGTTGGCAATATCGGTCACAGCCACGCTCATCTTTTGAAATTCATCACCTTCCAAACGGCCACTGCGCAAGTGCTCCAACTTAATGCGTTGATAAGAGCTAATCAAACGCATCGCCAATTGTTCTGCCGGCATTTCCATTGAGAAGACGGCAACTGGAAGACCGGCTCGCATCGATACATGCTCTGCAATATTCATGGCAAACGTCGTTTTACCCATGGCAGGACGACCGGCCACAATGATCAATTCGCCGGGATGCAACCCCTTGGTTAAACTATCCAAGTCATTAAAGCCCGTAGGAACGCCGGTAACGGCGGTATGGCTCTTACTCTTATAGAGTTTTTGAACCTGTTCGCTCACATTCATCAAGGCGCCTTTGGCGGGTTTTAAACCTTGACCGGCCACTTGAGCATCTTCGCTGATACTAAAGATTCGGCTTTCGGCCTTATCCAAAATATCTTTGGTCTCCAAACCCTTAGTATCCAAGGCAGAATCAACAATTTCAGAACCGGCATTAACCAAAGCACGCAAAACACTGCGGTCACGCACAATTTCCGCGTAGCGACGAGCGTTAGCGGAGTTGGGCGTATTCATTGCCAAAGAGTTCAAAAAGCTCTTCGTGCCCTCTTGTCCGAGACCGACAGAACTCATCGAATCATGAACCGTCAAAACGTCTGCCGGACGGCCATTAGCGATCAATTGAGAAATATGTTCGTAGATACGACGGTGGTCGCCCCGATAGAAGTCCTCTGCCTTCACGACGTCGTTAACCAAGTCAAAGACGCGGTTATCGATTAAAAGGCTCCCCAACAAGCCTTGTTCGGCTTCGGTCGAGTGCGGTGGCAATCTCACTAAATCCGATTTTTGTTCTTCAGCCATCTTGATACTCTAAGTTTGTTTGTGGAAAGTAAAAATTTTAGCAGAGACCCGATCGAGTTCTGCGTCAAGATATGTCACAAAAAATGAAAAATCGGTCTAAACCTTAACGATCTAGACCGATTGAACTGTTTGAATTAAAAATTCAGCAGTTTTTAATTAGGCTTCAGCCACAACCTTAACCGTGATGTCGGCGGTGATATCCGTCAACAAACCGATCGTGAGCGTGTATTCGCCAACAGCCTTGATGGCGCCCGTCGGGGTGCGAACTTGAGACTTCTTGATTTCGAAGCCTTGAGCTTGGAGAGCTTCAGCAACGTCAGCATTGGTCACAGAACCGAAGAGACGGCCGTCAACACCAGCCTTGCTGGTGATTTCGATGGCGATGCCGTTCATCTTGGCAGCAACAGCTTCAGCAGCAGCCACACGTTCAGCTTGAGCCTTTTCCAATTCGGCGCGGCGAGCTTCGAATTCAGCGATAGCAGCTTGCGTAGCACGCTTAGCACGCTTGGTCGGGATCAAGAAGTTACGAGCGTAACCGTCCTTAACCTTGACGATGTCGCCCAAGTCACCGAGGTGAGTGATCTTTTCAAGAAGAATAACTTGCATTTGAATGACTCCCTCGATTATTGGTTATCCGTGTACGGCAACAAGGCCAAGAAGCGAGCGCGCTTGATGGCGGTATCAAGTTGACGTTGATAGTGAGCCTTCGTGCCCGTCAAACGAGCCGGCATAATCTTACCGTTTTCTTGGATGAAGTCGCGGAGCGTGTCAACATCCTTGTAGTCGATCATTTCGACGTTCTCAGCCGTGAAACGGCAGAACTTCTTGCGCTTGAAGAGCGCGTTTTGTTGGTTGCCACGGCGGGGCTTACCCTTGCCTTTTGCACCAAAAGCCATTTTTAAACTCCTTGTGAGTATTGCGTAATATGTACGATCAATTGTCTGCTTCGAATGCTCTTGGGAGCGATGAAAGCGCTCATCTCAAAAACCGAACCTAAGGGTTCTTTTTCAAGAGACAGTGCGATGTCTCCGCAAGCTTTTGCTGAAAAGTCAAACTCTAATTTTCGTTCACTTCCAGCTTCGTTCACCACACTCATGTGATGAAAAACAACCTCTAAAACTGGCAATCCCGCCGGCGTATAACGCATCTGGGATTTCTGTGTCAATTCACCGTTTAAATGAATCGTATTCACAATGTTTTAAAAGCTTTCAGACAATATGAATTGGTTAATCAATTAAGCAGCAGCGGCTTCAGCTTGTTGAGCTTGAGCGGCTTCGCTAGCGGCCTTCTTTTGCTCTTCCTTTTCGACGATTCGCATCATCGGGGAAGCAGCGGTTTCAGCCTTCTTCATCTTGATCGTCAAGTGACGCAACACGGCATCATTGAAGCGGAAACCGTTTTCGATCTCAGCGAGCGTTTCATGCGTGCATTCAACGTTCATGAGAACATAGTGAGCCTTAACCAACTTTTCGATCGGATAAGCCAAAGGACGACGGCCCCAGTCTTCCACACGATGCATCGTACCGCCTTGTTCGGCGACGAGCGTCTTGTAGCGTTCGATCATGGCGGGCACTTGCTCGCTTTGATCCGGGTGCACAATAAAGCAAATTTCATAGTGACGCATTGGAATTGTCTCCTTACGGAAAAAGCCACCTAGAGCGTCTATTTCT
>DYCH01000022.1:29174-30942 GCA_019418235.1 Sutterella sp. | reverse complement strand
TTTTGTGTCACTTTTTAACGCCGTATCTGTGTTACTTCTTGACGCCTCCCAACAGAAATTGTAACTCATAAGGCTTTACCTGGTCCTGGCGGTCACTGATCTTTAGTGATTTGTTAAGTTAACTGGGAGATAGCTAGACATATTGAGAACACCAGTATGACTATCTATATAACTTTATGATTACCTTAATTGAATTTGTTATCCTATTCGCAGCCATCTTGCTTGGTGTGCGTTTCGGTGGAGTTGCCTTAGGTTTCTGGGGTGGCTTGGGTTTGGTCATCTTGGCCGTATGTTTTGGGGTTTTCCCAACTGCGCCTCCGATTGACGTGATGTTAATCATCTTTGCAGTCTGTATGTGTGCAGCCTGCATGGAAAGTGTTGGCGGGCTTGACATTCTTGTTCGTGTTGCCGCTCGCATTATTCGTAAGAATCCTAAGTACGTTGCCGTTGTCGCTCCGATCGTTAGTTTCTTCTTAACGTTCTTCGCCGGTACAGGTAATGCCGTATATGCCATCCTTCCGGTTATTTACGAAGTTTCTTATAACGCTGGTGTTCGTCCAGAACGTGCTATGGCTGGCGCAGCTGTTTCTGGCCAAATTGGTATTACGGCTTGCCCGATTTCTGCCGCTACTGCAGCCATGATTGGTTTATTAGCTCAAAATGGTCACCCTGAATTAGGTTTAGGCGAAATTTTGATGATCACCTTCCCGTCTTGCTTGATCGGTGTTGTGATTGCCTCCATCATTTGTATGTTCCGTGGTAAAGAACTCAAAGATGACCAAGCTTATTTGGCCCGAGTTGCGGCTGGTGAAGTTACTCCGCCGACGCCGATTGAAGAAAAGCAATTACCTAAAGAGGCTTATATCTCCGTATTTGTCTTCTTTGGCGCTATTCTCGTCATCGTGATGGCAGGTTTCTTCCCCGAATTGCGCGTCTTGCCGGGTCAAACGAAAGCTGTTGGGATGTCCTTAGTTATTGAAGCAATTATGTTGGCAGCTGGCGCTATCATGTGCGCTCTCTGTAAGCCTGATGTTGCCAAAGTCGCTAAGAGCCCCATTCTCAATGCTGGTGTTGTTGCTTTGGCCGCCGTCTTCGGTATCGCTTGGATGTCTGACTCCTTCATTGCTGCCAACCGCGAATTCTTCATGGAATTTGCCGGTCAGTTAGCTCAAACGATGCCGCTCTTGTTCGCATTCGTATTAGCTGGTATGTCTGCTTTGTTGGCTAGCCAAGGGGCAACGACCCGCGCTGTGATGCCGTTGGGTTTCGCACTCGGTATCCCGCCGATGCTCTTGATTGCTATGTTCCCGGCTGTTAACTGCTTGTATGTTCTCCCGACCTCTGGTCCTGCCTTGGCTGCTGTTGCCATGGACCGTTCTGGCACGACGACAATTGGTAAATTTGTGTTTAACCACTCAATGCAAATTCCGGGTCTCTTAATGGTTGTCATATCTGTTACCACTGCTTACTTGATGGTTTCAATGATTGGCTACTAAGATCAATAATCTGATCTAAACAACCTTAAGGTCAGTCAAGACAAACGTTTTGACTGACCTTTTACTTACGAGAATAAGAATGAGTCTTTTACACAATATTGCCGAAAATGCTTTTTTCAATGTTGATAGTCGTTCTTATTGGCAAGCAAGACATTACGGTCTAGATTGTCATTCATTTCACTGTCAATCAAAAACCTCTGATGAGATTTATGGACAAATCTTGCTACCCAAAACCAAAACTATAAAAGGTACAGTTTTTTATTGTCATCCCG
>DYCH01000022.1:21391-29164 GCA_019418235.1 Sutterella sp. | reverse complement strand
TCATCCCGCTCAATTTAATCTCGAGTTCAATCTGCCTCAAGTTGCTTTTTTATGCCAAGAAGGTTATCAAGTAGTCATGTTCGATTATGCTGGCTGCGGTCAAAGCTCAGGGAAAATACAACTTGATGGACTTTACACTGATGCAAAAGCCGCTTTTGATTGGTGGAAAGACAGTGATTTTTATACCCAAAAGACTGCTTTGTTTGCTCAAGGAGTCGGATGCGATGCCGCATTACAACTCTATGAAGAAGAGTCCCAAATTATCAAGGCTCTAATACTTGAGTCTCCTTATTGCACAAGAAAAGGCTGGATTATTGATAGATGGGGACCAGTTTTGGGGCATATAGCCGCCTCACAACTCACCACCATTACACACGAACCTGCCGACATTATTCCAATTGTTTCTGTACCGTTATTAATCATTTATGCTGAACATGATCAACATACGCATAAATCTGAGAAAAAGGCTCTCCTTAAACTGATACCGCCTACAACGACTGTTTGGGATATTCCTGGGAAAAAATTTTTGGGAACTTTTGGTGACAAACCCAATGAATGGCATGGTCGATTAATTAAATTCTTAAACGACAAAATGCATTAACTTAAATTATTAAAACCATGAGACGATGATAGGTCAATTCCTTCGTCTCATTTTTATTGTTCAAAACAATCATTAAGACTCAACACCCATTTCAGCATCCGTATAAAAACTCCCAGATTCACTACAGAATCTGGGAGCCTCAAATAATTAAAACTTAGAATTAATTGTTTTGATTTATTTGTTTAATTGGTGCTTAAGCTGACCTTTCTTTTCACGTTCTTTGGTAATAAAGCCCATGAATGCCAACATAGTCATTGCACCCAAACGAGGCGTGATACCAGTCGGGTCGTATTGCGGTGCTACTTCAACCAAGTCGAAAGCAACAACGTTGCCCATCTTGGCAATGCCTTCCAAAACATCGGTGACAAAGACGTAATTCAAGCCACCGGGAGAAGGAGAACCAACACCAGGAGCCGTACTCATATCGTAACCATCAATATCGATGGTAACGAAGTAGTTCTTAGCCTTTGGAATTTGTTTAAGAACTTCTTGTGCCCCCATTTCCAAAGCCTTGCGAGCAGGAATAACAACAGAGCCGTAGTCGTAAGCTGCTTGGAAGTCTTCGCGGGTGTTACTACCCAAACCACGCATACCGATTTGACACATCTTGGAGAAGTGCGGCATTTCAGAAATCATACGCATCGGACTACCATTGGTGTAGGTGCGCATACCGAAGTCTAAGTGCGCATCAAATTGAATAACGCAGAGATCGTCATACATATCCAATGCTTTAGCCGTCGGAATCGTGACGGAGTGGTCACCGCCCATCATCACAGGAATGGCACCCTTAGAAATGATTTTGCGAACTGCTTCTTCGACGTTAGCGAATGACTCCATGAAATACATTGGATCCATGTCCACGTCACCGGCATCCACAACCTTTACAGGAGCTTCAAGGTATTGTTCCAAACGTTCAGGATCCCAGAACCCAGCACCACCTCGGCCATAATGGCATGACACTTCACGAATACGGCGAGGACCGAATTTACAACCGCTCAAATAGGGAGCACCCATATCGTAGGGAATACCCATTACGCAAACGTCGACATCATCAAGGTCGTCAAGGTTCGTGCAAATCGGATATTTTGCAAAACTGGCAATCCCCGTAATCGGAAGATTGTGAATCTTTTTCGGCATAATCCTTTCTCTCCACATAACATCAGAGTTTGAAAACAAAGCCCTTTGTTTTCTTTCGAAAGGGATATTAGATAAGTAATTAGAAGGAGAGAAAGACCCTCTGGTTTTGCTAATTCAAGTCATTAAAAGAACTAATACTTTGTTCGATACCCATATAAACCCGATCGCTATCAGAAAAAAAATGATATGAGTCCCTAATGGACTAAGTCCAAAATTACACGACTACTTTTGCCGAAAACCTTAACGAAATTAATGGTTTTTGCTAAAATGTATAAGTTTGATTGAAGCTCATTTTTGCTATGTTTGAAGAACGTCCGTCACCTGTTGTTGCCCGCGCCGAAGCCGCTCGAAAGCTGCCTCGGACGGCCCTGCTCACCCTATTGATTGTCTTTATCATTCCGGGGTTGATTACTCGTGACTTTTGGAATTCTCAAGAGTTAAGCAGTTTTGCAGTTGCTTTGACGATGGCTCAAGGCTCTATCATCGATTGGGCACTTCCTAATATCGACGGTTCTGCCTTTTATGCTGCCGGCCCCCTATCTGCTTGGTTAGCAGCCATTTGCATTAAGCTCTTCGGGTGGATTGTGGGAGCGGAATCGGCCTCTCGCTTAAGCGTTTTACTTTGGTTTGCTTTGGCAACGAGTTCCATTTGGTACGGCACTTGGTATTTGGCCCGCCGTGGTGAAGCACAACCCGTTGTTTTAGCGTTTGGTGGTCAAGCAACGCCCAAGGATTTTGGACGTGTGGTGGCTGACGGTGCATTGTTGCTCTTTATTGCAACCTTTGGTCTTTTTATTCCGTTACGAGAACTCGCTGTTGATACGGCACTCTTAGCCATTTTCTGTGCCTACTTCTTCTCGTTAGCTTATTCATTGCATCGCCCGAGCCTCGGTCCCATCTTAACAGGGTGTGTGATTGCTGCAAGCGTTTGGACGGCTGACTTTGCCACGGGCCTTGCTTTACTTATCATTGCCCTTTTGATCCACGCTCGTGTTCACGCTTTTGAGCCACCCTTTATCGTCCGTGCGAGTGCTGTTCTTTTGGTCTCTGTCGGCCTTTTCTTTGTTTGGCCGATTTTTGCCGTGGGCGTTGCCATTGAAACGGTGGATGCTTGGTTTGACGGTTGGTGGGCTACTCAGCTTGAGATGTTTAGCTTCATGACCCAAACGCAATTGCAACACGCAGGTCGTGACTTCTTGTGGTTCTTGTGGCCTCTTTGGCCTTTTGCTTGTTTTGCTTTGTACGCTTTCCGCAAGCAACTCAACCGTACGCACATCAAGTTGCCCGTCTTTATTTTTGTGGGACTTTTCATCTCGACCGTACTTTTAGACGTCTCTGAAAATCGTTTCTTGATGACGTTAACGGCGCCGATGTGTGTGTTAGCAGCCTTTGGTTTGATGTCCGTTCATCGTACTTGGGCCAACGTTTTGGATTGGTTCTCGGCTTCTGTTTTCACTTTAGGCATTGCCACCCTTTGGGCTTACTATACCGCTTGGCACGCCGGTGTACCGCCTAAGATGGTGAAGTCCATTACGAATCTGGCTCCGAACGCAGACCCCTTCTTCCACGGTCTTATCTTTGTGATGGCTTTCGGTATCACGCTTTTGTGGATTGCTTTAGTGTTGTGGCGCATGAACCGTCACACCGTTGTGGCATGGAAGGGCCCGTGGATGGCAGCCACCGGTATTACCACGTTGGCCGTCTTGTGTGTTTACCTCTTTGGCCCTGCCATTGATGACGCTCGAAGTTATCGACCGATTGTTCAAAAAGTGGTGGCAGACTTTGAAGCTGTCAAAACCAAGAATGCCTGTTTGTCGTCTGAGTCGCTAACGCCGACTGAACGTACGGTCTTTACCTACTACGGTTTACCGTTGTCGGAATCCGATACCTGTCATTTCCGCTTTGAATCTCAAATCAAAGCTGCTTCTTTGGTTCCGACCAAAATCATTAACACCTATTCTCGTCCTCGCGAACCTGAGCGTTTTATTTTGTTGAGAGATTAATGTGACGCACCCGTTACCCGAACGTTTAACGCCACCCGATATTTCCCTGCGAGCCATCTGTAAGCTCGCGGGACCTATTTTTGTGGCCAACATTGCTATCGTAGGCGGTGGCACGATTGATACCGTGATGGCCGGTCACTTGGGACCTGATCACTTGGCTGCGATTGCCTTGGGCCTTGCCTCCATGATCATGGTTTTCATGGGATTGGTCGGCATCTTGCAAGGGATGAGTCCTTTGGCAGGTCACCATTTCGGCGCGCGTCAATTTGAAAAGATCGGTTTTGAGCTTTCACAATGTTTGTGGCTGGCTCTTATTTTGTCCTTAATCGGTATGCCGATTTTGGGAGCGACGGATATTTGGACGGGTTTGGCTGAGGCGCAAGGTGAAGTTAAACGCATGGCGGCGCAATACTTAACGATCAGTATGATCGGTTTGCCGGCCGCTTTAGCAGGACGCGCTTTTATTTCGTTAAATGCCGCTGTTTCTCGCCCTAAAGTTACAATGTACGTAAGCTTAGCCATGCTCCTTTTGAAGGTGCCGTTAAACGCCATCTTTATGTACGGTTGGCTTGGCTTTGACGCCATGGGTGGCGCCGGCGCAGCCATCTCCTCCACGGTACTAACGTACATCTCTGTTTTGGTGTATTTGATCGTTTGGAAGCGAGACAAGTACTACGCCAAGATGCGTTGTGCGCATTTTTATTGGCCCCAACCCAAAGCCATGTGGGCACAGCTTAAGATCGGTATTCCGATTGGCTTATCCACTTTCTTTGAAATTAGCTCCTTCACACTGATGGCTATTTTCATTTCTCGCTTTGGTGCCGTGACGGTGTCCGCTCACCAAATCGTGGCCAACATCACGTCTTTGGCCTATATGTTGCAATTGGCCATCGGTATTTCTTGCACGGTTTTGGCCGCCCAATGTTTAGGGGCCGGTTGGGCGAGTGTGGCCGAAAAAGCAACGCACCGTTGCTTAATCCTTGCCGTGATTACTTCATCTTTGGCGGCTGCTACCCTTTACTTTGGTCGAGACATGATTTTGCATTGGTACACGTCTGACGAAACGGTGATTCAAATTGCAGCGTCTTTGATTTTGTTTGGTGTGTGTTACCACATCTTTGATGCCATGCAATGTGTGAGTGCCTTCTCTCTTCGTGCTTATCGCGTTACCTTTGTTCCGATGGTGATTTATGGGGTTTTGCTCTGGGGTATCGGTATTATCGGGGGCTACTACATGGCCTTCGATGCAACACCCTTCTTTGATGCTCCGCTTAAAGCCTACGGCTTCTGGGGTATGGTGGCTTTGGGCTTATTCTTAGCCGGTAGCGTTTTAACGGGCTTGGCTTTGTGGGTCGCTCGTACCCGAGCCAAAGAAGACGAACACGTCTCTCACGCTCACCTCTAATTGAACACTATTTCAACAACCGCTTTCGAGACTTTCGGAAGCGGTTGTTTGCTTTTGGGCGACTCAAACACAAACTCACACAATTTTCCTCTTATTATCCGAACCTCATGTCGTATACTGAAAGAAACTCAGTGTTTCTAGGAGGGTCTTATGAGCGTGCAACAAAATCTTATTGCGGGTGTCTGCGTCGCTGTTGGTATTGCTTCAGTGGGCTTTACATTAAAAGCCGGTATTGATCACTTTGTGGATCGTGATCGCGTCGTCACCGTTAAAGGCTTAGCTGAGCGCGATGTTGCTGCCGACTATGTCATCTGGCCCGTCACCTTCCGAGTCGCCGGTAACAACCTCTCGACGCTTTATGACCGCGCACAAAATCAATCCAATATCATCAAAGACTTCTTAGTTAAAGAAGGAATTCCGGCTGAAGAAATTTCCATGGGAACGCCCCGTGTGACTGACTTGCATGCCGACTTTTATGGCACAACGTTGCCGCCGGAGCGCTATCGCGTGGAAATGGTTTTGTCTGTGGCCACAAAAAATGTTGACTCCGTGCTCAAAGCCATGGTCAATCAAACGGAACTCATCCGCCAAGGCGTGATGTTTATCAATAACTATCGCACTGAGTTCTACTATAACGGCCTTAACTCCATTAAGCCTGAAATGATTGAAGAGGCAACGAAAAACGCCCGAGCAGCCGCTCAAAAGTTTGCGGAAGACAGCGATAGCACCTTGGGTAAGATTCGTCGTGCCAATCAAGGTCAATTCTCGATTTATGACCGCGACAGCAATACGCCTCAAATGAAACGTATTCGTATCGTCACTACGGTGGAATACTATCTGAAAGATTAAGCCTTACGAATGGCCTCTAAGGCCACGGTATAAGCATCTTCAACGAAGGGATCAATGCTGATTAAATCCGGCATTGATCTCATCCACGTTAATTGGCGCTTGGCCAATTGTCGAGTGGCGGCAACGCCCGATAAGAAAAAGCGATCTTTATCGCATTCACCCAATAAATAATCAATCGCTTGACGATAACCCACTGCACGCATGGCGGGGGCTTCACGCACAAAGTCAGGGGATTTCATCAACGCTCTGACTTCATCCAAAAATCCCGCATCCAGCATTAATTGGAAACGCTTTTCAATGCGTTCGTGCAAAAGCGCACGATTGGCAGGCATCAGACCTAAGGTCAAAAATTGATAAGGACATTGCGAGACTTTTTGGGCTTGATAGGCCGATAACGGTTGACCCGTTTGACGAAAAACCTCTAACGCTCGAGAAATGCGTTGACTGTCGTTAGGATTCAAGCGTGTTGCAGTGACCGGATCGACTTTAGCCAATTCCTCATGCATGGCAGGCCAACCGACTTCTGCTGCACGCGCTTCAATCTCAGCACGCACTACCAAATCCGTTGAAGGCATTTCGTTTAAACCTTCTTTAATGGCCTTGGCATAAAGCATCGTACCGCCCACAATTAAAGGCAACTTTCCGCGCGCTTTGATGTCTTCGATTTTGGCATAGCAGTCTTTGACAAAGTCCGCTGCATTGTAGGTATCAAAGGGATCGCGAATGTCGATTAGGTGGTGGGGCACACCATCCATTTCCTCTGCCGTTGGCTTGGCGGTACCAATGTCCATGCCTCGATAAATCAAGGCGGAGTCAATGGAAATCACTTCGGTATTTAACGTTTGAGCCAAACTCACGCCTAAAGCAGTCTTGCCACTTGCCGTGGGGCCTAAAATCAAAACAGCATCCACCACGACTATTGGCCTCGCATGAAAAGTTTATCCAAGTCAGCCATCGTCACTTGCACCCAAGTGGGGCGACCGTGATTGCATTGATCCGAGCGCTCGGTTTGTTCCATTTGACGCAAAAGCGCATTCATCTCTTCAATCGAGAGTTGTCGATGGGCACGCACCGCGCTGTGGCAAGCCATCGTGGCCAAAATTTCATTGCGACGTTCTTCAATCAAGCTCGATTCACCGAACTTACGAATATCGGCCAAGGTTTCTACCACCAACGCTTCACCCGTGCGATTAATGTCGCCCGACAACACCGCCGGCACCGCACGCAAACGCAAGTGCGTGGGTGAGGCGCACTCCAAGTCCAACCCTAATTGCAATAAAAGTGACTGATGGTCTTCAAAAGTGGCGATATCTTCTGCTGTTGCTCTAAAAACCAACGGAATCAACAATTGTTGAGTGGCGAGCTTTTGTGCATCCACCTGACGTTTGAGCTTTTCGTACACAACGCGCTCGTGCGCAGCGTGCATATCCACTAACACCAAACCGTGATCATTTTCAGCCAAAATGAAAATGCCACCCACTTGTCCTAGGGCTCTGCCTAAAGGAAATGCCAAATTTTGATGATCAGGATCGACCATCTGCGTCTCCCCTTCTCGAATGGCTTTGACCGTATCCGGAATCATTCGAGAGGACGTTCCCCTTGTTTGATAAAAGTCGAGGTAACGATCTAAATGAGAGGGCTCATAAGCAGGCGCTTTTGTCGTCTGCAAACCAAAGGAAGCACTCGCAGGATAAGAAGATCCACCTGCAGGCGTTGTTAAATTCAATCGATCTTGCGAAACGTAGCTCATCCCCTTCGCGGGCTTTGGAGTTTCGGGG
>DYCH01000022.1:19696-21381 GCA_019418235.1 Sutterella sp. | reverse complement strand
ATTTTGCACAGCGTGCATCACGAATTGGTGGACCCATTGGCTGTCACGGAACCGCAATTCGCTCTTCGTCGGATGAACGTTCACGTCAACCTTGACCGGATCAATATCCAAGAAAAGGCAATACATGGGTTGCAATTGATTGTGCAACACATCGGCATAAGCTGCCTTAATGGCGTGGGCTAAAAGCTTATCTCGTACGTAGCGACCATTAACGTAACAGTACTGAGCGTCCGTACGGCTTCGGCCAGCGGTGGGTAAGCCAACCCAACCGAAAACACGTGCGATGCCCGTCTCTGCGTAGACTTCGCGCTGAGCGTTAGAAAACTCTGACGGCAAAATACGATTTACACGTGCTCGGCTTTCTTCAATCGGCAACACCAACACGGGCTTACCGTTATGAATCATGCGAAATTCCACTTGCGGATGAGAAATCGCAATGCGCTCTAGAGCTGTTTTGCAGTGTGCAGCTTCCGTGGCTTCGGACTTTAAAAATTTGCGACGAGCCGGCGTCTTAAAAAACAAATCTTCAACTTCAACACGAGTACCGACGGCGCCAGCAGCCACATCAACGACACCTTCATGGATGCTGTAGGCATAGTCCGAATCTGCCGTACGAGAGGTTAGCGTTAAGGCTGAAACCGAAGCAATAGAAGCCAAAGCTTCACC
The DNA here is from genome assembly GCA_019418235.1 of Sutterella sp. Taxonomy (GTDB): domain Bacteria; phylum Pseudomonadota; class Gammaproteobacteria; order Burkholderiales; family Burkholderiaceae_F; genus Aphodousia. The sequence goes on along the minus strand of DYCH01000022.1, from coordinate 20,715 downwards.
TCTGAAGCCAAGACTTAAAACATGTTCCAATTCATCAAGGTTACGAATTTTGCTTGTCGCATGGCGCTTGATGGCCAATGGCAACTGATCTTTGGCCATTCCTCGACCGTTATCGGTTACCGTCAGTCGCTTGATGCCACCTGCGTCAAGGCGCACTTCAATTTTGGTGCTACCTGCGTCAATGGCGTTTTCCACCAATTCTTTAAGAACGGAAGCGGGGCGCTCAATCACCTCGCCGGCGGCGATTTGACTGATTAACTGATCGGAGAGCTCACGGATTTCACGATCCGGTGCTCGAGAGGATTGGATATCTTGCATAATGGACTCAATTGTAGCATTGACGCTCATTAACAACTTTTAACGCAATACTTTGAAATCACTTGTCTTAAGATGAATAATTGTAAAAATTAACAATTGGTTTTCGCTATACTCTAGACATCAAATTTGTGTTGAAAGTCACTGAAAATGGACTGGTCTTTATTTTTAGATTTATTTACGAATGCGGATCGTTTTCTAACGACAATTGCCACTGAATACGGCATCCTCATCTACGTCGTGATGTTCATGATTTTCTTCCTGGAAACAGGGATTGTCGTGATGGCGTTTTTGCCCGGTGATTCACTACTTTTCGTAGCAGGTGCCGTGACCGCGAGCGGCGCCATTGATCCGTGGTTATTAACCGGGATCGTCACATTGGGTGCCATTTTAGGTAACACCTCAAACTACTACATCGGTTCATGGCTCGGCCACAAAATCTATGACGGCTCCATTTCTTGGATTGACCAAGAAGCCCTAAACCGCACGCATGACTTCTATGTCGCTCACGGTGGCAAAACCGTTTTCTTGGCTCGTTTTGTTCCGATTGTTCGCACCTTTGCTCCGTTAATCGCAGGGGCCGCAGCCATGCAACCGGCCAAATTCCAGTTTTATTCCATCACGGGTGCCGTTGCTTGGGTTTATGGTTTAGTTTGGGCCGGTCACCTCTTTGGCAACATCCCCTTTATTAAGCAGCATCTGAC
>DYCH01000022.1:7373-19686 GCA_019418235.1 Sutterella sp. | reverse complement strand
TTGCGGTATTGGCTTTGCGCTCATTCCGACGGCGATTTTAGCTGTGTCAAAGCTTTGGAAAAAACGCCACCCGGAAACGAAGAAATAACTGACGAGGGTACACACTGACGGTGCGTACCCATTTTTTTAATCTTGGAGATCCTCATGCAACTTTGGGAACACTTCATCGCCATTTTGAAAAAAGAAGTACAACCGGCTTTAGGCTGTACCGAACCCACTTCCATTGCCTACGCAACGGCTCATGCCGCTCGTCTCTTGGGCAAGACGCCGGAACACATCCGAGTCGAAGTGAGTGACAACCTTTACAAAAATGCCATGGGCGTCTTTGTTCCCGGTACGGGCCAAATCGGCTTGCCGATTGCTGCCTCCGTTGGTGCCTTAGGGGGCAATCCCGATGCAGGACTCGAAGTATTGGCCTCAGTGACGCCCGAGCACGTTACTCAAGCCTTAAAGATGATCGAAGAAAAATGCGTTGATATTGAACGCGCAGATACGACAGAATTTATCTTTTGTAAGGCCACGTTAACCGCTCAAGGCGACACGGCCGAGGTCACCATCAGCGGGGGTCACATCGATATCGCTTTGATGGTGAAAAACGGTGGAGTGGTTTTTGAGAAAAAGCACATCATTGAAACGACCACCGAAGGCACTTCTGCCATTGGGGGCGAAGATGTCAACCTGCGCAACATCTACGACTTTGCTTGCAAGGTGCCACTTGAAGACATTCAATTCATCTTGGAAGCTAAAGACATCAACATGACTTTGGCTCAAGAAGGTCTTGCTCACGAATACGGTTTGCAACTCGGTAAAACCATTGAAATGCAAATGCAAGCCGGTATCATCGGTCGCGATTTAATCAATAGCATGGCTTCTTTCACGGCCGCTGCTTCTGACGCTCGTATGGGTGGTGCAACGCTCCCCGCCATGAGTAACTACGGTAGCGGTAACCAAGGCATCACCGCCACGATTCCTGTGGTGAAGATGGCAGAATTTGTCAAAGCTGACGACGAACAATTGGCTCGCGCCTTGATTATGTCTCACTTGGGTGCCATCTACATTAAGAGCCACTACCCGTCTTTGTCGGCTTTCTGCGGCAACACCGCAACGGCTTCCGCCGTTTCCATGGCACTGGTCTACTTAAATGGTGGCACGTACGAGCAAAGCTGCATGGCCATTAATAACGTGATTAGTGATACGTCCGGCATGGTTTGTGACGGTGCTAAGAGCACTTGTGCTATGAAGGTGCATACGGCCGCTCAATCGGCCTATAAGTGCTGCTTCTTGGCATTGGCCAATCAAGGCGTTTGCGGTCAAGGGATTGTGAACGCCGACGTTGAAAAGACGATTGATAACTTGGGCGCTATGATCACCAAGGGCATGCGTCAAACCGATGAAAAGATCATCGAAATCATGCGTAGAAACTAAGTTTTCGCACGACTAATTGAAAAGGGCCTGATTATTGAGATCAAGCCCTTTTTCTTTGTCCTAGTTTTTAGCGATTAGGCGCGCTTTTCCAAAATTTCGATGGCGGGCAACACCTTGCCTTCCAAGAATTCCAAGAAAGCGCCACCGCCCGTGGAGATGTAGGAAACCTTATCGGCGATACCGAACTTACCAACAGCGGCCACCGTGTCACCGCCGCCTGCGATGGAGAAGGCACCCTTTTCCGTGGCCTTAGCAATGGCTTGAGCCATGACTTCGGTACCATGAGCAAAAGGCTTCATTTCGAAAACGCCCACCTGACCGTTCCAAACAATGGTGCCGGCCTTTTGAAGGATTTCACCCAAAGCTTCAGCTGTTTCGGGACCCACGTCCAAAATCATTTCATCATCGGCAACGTCATCAACCTTACAAACACGCATTTCAGCGTCTTCAGCAAAGGCCTTAGCGACCACAACGTCGGTCGGCAACGGCAACGTTGCGCCCTTATCGGCCAAGGTTTTCAAAATCGTCTTGCATTCTTCCACCAAGTCGGGCTCAGCCAAAGACTTACCGATCTTATAGCCGGCGGCCATCAAGAACGTGTTGGCGATACCGCCACCGACGATCAATTGATCAACCTTTTGAGCCAAGTTATTTAAGATCGTCAACTTCGTGGAAACCTTAGAGCCACCGACGATGGCTACCAACGGGTGCTTGGCTTCTTCAACCGCCTTCGTCAAAGCTTCAATTTCAGCAGCCATCAAAGGACCGGCACAAACCGTTTCAGCGTATTGAGCAACACCGTAGGTGGAGGCTTGAGCGCGGTGAGCCGTACCGAAAGCATCGTTGACAAACACGTCACACAAAGCACCGTACTTCTTAGAGAGCTCTTCCTTACACTTCTTTTCGCCGACGTTGCAGCGGCAGTTTTCCAACATCACCACTTCGCCTTCGGCGACTTCAAAGCCACCGTCAACCCAGTCTTCGATCAAACGAACGGGGCTATCTAAGAGTTCAGACATCCGAGCGGCAATCTTCACCAAGCTATCGGCTTCGGTCTTTTCACCTTCGGTCGGGCGACCCAAGTGGCTCACCACCATCACACGTGCGCCAGCGTCACGAGCCATACGAATGGCAGGGACAGAGGCCACCAAGCGGGTTTCGTTGGTAATGTCACCGTTTTCATTGCGCGGAGCATTCAAGTCCGAACGAATGAAAACACGCTTGCCCTTTAAGGCATCTGCTTTAACCAAAGCTTCAAGAGTTTGAACTCGCATCTGTTAATTCCTTATTAAAATGGAAGACATAACTTATTAATTTTACCCCGAATGCCCGTGTGTTTTGTATGCGTCAAGGATTGACGCATGATGATTTTTAATACGTCTTGGGATTCGTCCCAGACTCTCAAACAGAAAACAGAAACTACATTGGCAAAATCGAGCAGACATCGGTAGCAACAGAATGATCCTCTCAGAGACAATCCCTTGTCTGCATTAACAAACCAACAAAGGATCTAACCATGCGAAAAAATAAAAAGAAAATGATGATTACGGGCACTGTTCCCAAAGAGCGCAACCCCATTGCGCGCATGCTCTGCGAGCAAGGGCAGTTTAAGAACAAAACAGAACCCAATAAGAAAAAGATCATTCAAAAGTTTGATTTGAAAAAAGAAGGGTGGGACTAATACGCCTCAAAGCATTGAAAACTCTCTTGAAAACAAATTGGATATTCGTTAACAAAACGTAACTAACTTGTAAACTTCAAAGTCTAACCCATTAAAATAACGCGCATTAAAAGTACTTTAAGACTGATTCTGCCGAAGGTTTGAGTCAGATGATTGTCCTGACATGCTCAATCCTTTCCGCGCATTTGATCACATTACTGCCCCTGACAAACCGGTCTCTCGCTTGGCCCTTTTGTTTGGTTTCATTCTCATTACGATTGTTTTGAGTATTGCCATTCAAGTGGTTTGTCGCGAAATCATGTTTAGCCACTTTGTCGTGGCAAGCCTTCCGGCCACTTCTATTCAACCCGATGATGTTGAGCGCATGCGTATTTTCGGCATTCGTTTTGATGCCCGATCTGCCACGCTTCTCATGATTCCCCTACTCATCGTCACGGCATTTTTGGGTGGCTTTAAACGATCGTTCCCCATTGCTCGCGCAATCATTAAAGGTTGGAGTCTTTTCATCTTCTTCCTGATGACCCTTTTTTCGATTGCCAATTACCTCTACATCGTGGCGTTTAACACCCCGTTGGATTTATTTGTCTTTAATTTCTTAGACGAAGAACCCCAAGCCGTGCTCGTCACCGTTTGGCAAGATTATCCGGTTATCCTCGCTACGTTGTGCCTGCTTGCCATCACGACGTTAATTGGTGCTTTATGGTCTGCCCTTTGCGCCCGCTTGGCTCGTTACACGTTTTTTAATCGCTTAAACCTTCTTCAAGCCATTGCGTTGACTTCTGTCGCGTTATTGATTTTTGTGACGCTCGCTCGTGGCTCTTTAACGAGTCGTTATCCATTGCGTCGCAATAACGCTCAAGTGTCCGTCGTTAAAGCCATCAACAACAACGTTCTTAACGGCTCGATGGCGATTTATTACGCTTGGCGTGATCGCACCAATTCCTTGAAGTTCTCACCCGTGGACGCTCAAAAAGGTCAGTACCTTTTAAAGCAAACGAAACTCAAATCCCTCACTGAGAAGTCGCCCGTCAATTCCTATTTGGCCGAGAATCGCCCCAACGTGGCGTTCTTTATCATGGAGAGCATGGGTTACAACATGTTGAGTTACGACCGTGAAGGCGAAACCGACCTGTTAGGCAATCTTCGCCCTCATTTTCAAAACGATTGGCTTTTTAAACGTTTTGTCTCCTCTGACACCCATACAATTCAATCTGTGGCTCAGCTTCTTTTCCTAAGTCCAGTCTCGTTAATCAGCACGTCTAAATTGCGCAGCACGCCGTTACCCGGCACGCCTTTTGAAACGTACAAAAAAGCGGGTTATCGAACAGTTTTTATTACTTCAGGCACGACGTCATGGGAAAACATGACCAACTATCTCCCCGTTCAATACGTCGATGAAGTCTATAACCAAACGCACTTAATGGATATTTATGGTTTAACGGACACCACCGAGTGGGGTGTGCCCGATCACTATGCGTTTGACTTTGCTGCGGATTTATTAAAGTCTGAGAGCGACAAGCCCTTGTTTGTCGTCGTGCTCTCAACCACCAACCATCCGCCCTATCATATCCCGCAAGGTTATGAGCCGTTCCCGATGAAAGTGCCGGAAGCGATCCATCAAAATTTCGAATACAAAGACGTAGACGAACGCCTTAACACCGTCATGCTGACATTCCAATCCAGCACAGACGCCTTGGGGCGTACGATTTCGCGCATTAAGTCCGAAGCTCCCAGAGAAACCGTTATTGGTGCAACGGCCGACCACCATATGCTCAATATGAAGCCGATTCACACCGAAGGGCATTACAAAGACAATGCCGTTCCTTTCTATGTGTGGGCTTCTGAAGGCATTAGAAATAATGTACAAACGACGTTTGATCCCTTGCGTCCAGGCTCTCATAAAGACATTTTCCCGACGCTTTATGCCTTGAGTTTGTCGGACGCTCAATACACGACCGTGGGTGGTAGAAATATGCTCGCACCCGTTGACGATCCCGCTCGCGCTTTTGGTTTTAATGTGGAAGTTTGGATCGATGAGAAGGGGGCCTATCCGTTTGGTGGTCACTTGCGCCTTTATCCATGGGTCAACAACGGTGAAGACTTCTTAACGGAGTACAACTCCACAATCGAGCCCGATCAAGTTACAATCAAGAAAATCCGAGCTTACTCGGAGCTTGATTTCTGGCAGTTGAACATGCGGGCTTGCGGAACAACAGATAACCCTAAAGACAACGACGCTTGCCGACGATAAAAACAAATAGGACCGAATCTTATGCTAAAGAAAGCGTTAAAACTCTTTCTCTATCTTGTGTTGAGCGTGTTACTCATCATTGCAGCGATTGGCATCCATCGCGCATGGGATCGCTACAACCCCATTGACTATTGGTTGGTCAAATACGGCTACAACGAATTTATTCCACCTCGCTCCATTCCGGATGCTCACAAGATCGCAGCTCCTGAGATGATTGCTCACGGCGGTGGCGAAATTGATGGGATTCAATACACAAACTCTCGTGAAGCGCTTCTTCAAAGCATTGCACGAGGGTATAAGTTCATTGAAATCGACTTTAAGGAAACGATTGAAGGTGAACTCTTTGGTGCTCACTCCTCTCGAGAATTTCGAGAATTTACGGAATTGGCTGACATCGGCCACATTCCACCCACCAACGAGCAAGTTCGTAACGCAAAAATTCACGGTAAATACACACCGATTTTCTTGCGTGAAATTTATGAAATTTTGAAGCACCACCCCGACGTTTATTTGGTGACGGATAAAACGAGAGCTTATAAAGCGATGCTTGAGCAGTTTCCGTTGCCCCAACAATTAATCGTTGAAACGTACAAAGTCGGTCAATACTACCGAGCACTGAAAGCCGGTATTTGGTATCCCACCTTCCCGGGCGGTGTTAAAGAGTTACGTGAACACAAAGCAACGCTTTCTGTGATGGGACAGGGCTATTGGAATAGTGATGACGAAGTTCGCCAATGGGCTTTAGAGCCGGGACGAACAGCTATGGTTTTGACCAATAACGACTGTGACAATATTGATTTACCCAAGGGGACGCTTTTGTACACTGATCGTTGTTTACCCAAGCGATAGACACCCCAAATGTCGTTACTCCTTTAACTTTTCGACTGTAATCTACCCCTCTGCGATATAATTTAATTTCTCCAAAATATCAAAGAGTTAATTTTGCAAAAAACAACTCCGATGCGCGACAAAAAAAAGATTATTTTAGATGCTGCCATCTCACTTTTTCTTGAGTACGGGTTTAGTGAAACAACGACTGACATGATTCAGCGTAAGGCAGGTGTGTCTAAAGCAACGATGTATGCTCATTATCCCAATAAAGAAAATCTTTTTGTTGCTGCGGTTGAACATGAATGCGCAATGTTGGTGGCATCCTTTGACTCTTTGTCAGTTAAAAGCTCGGAAATCCGAGATTCACTAACGCAATTAGGTGCCTTTTATCTTGATTTAGTTCTTGCCCCAACATCACTGTCGCTTTACCGCATTGTGGTGGCCGTAGCGCCTAAATTTCCGGGAATTGGGATGAAGTTTCAGTTGGCAGGCCCCCAACGAATTAAAGATCGTATTGAAGCCAAACTTTCCGAGGCCTCTCAAAAAGGTGAAATCTATATTCAAGACATTGGAGCAGAGCGAGCTACAGGAATTTTTATCAGTATGGTGCGTGGGGAAGCTCATATGGAGTGTTTATTAGATACTGACAATCTGCCCTCGGAACAACAAAAAAAAACATGGATTAAGGATGCCGTTGAAACTTTTTTAAAGGCTTATGGTAAGCCTTAAAAGGTTTCGTTCTTCTTTACCAACCAAATAAATGACGCAAAAATAAACATCAAAACACTAGCCCAGGCATAAAAATCGTTCGTACCTAACATCATCGCCTGAACATCTACCAAATGTGAGAAATTTTCTAAAACTGCCTCGCCTGCCATATTAGCGATACCATCATTTATAAAGTCTTCGTTGAGAATGGAAACCAGTTCTGAGCGACTCTCTCTTTGCGATCGTTCCCAATAAGTTTGAGAAAGCGAGCTCCCTATTGCCATCGATAGAATACGGAGAAAGTTCTGAAGTCCCGTGCCCCCTGTCACCTTTTGAGCGGGTAAGTCTGAAATTCCCAACTGGATAAGGGTAACTAAACAAGCAGATGCACCTGCGCCGATAATGAACATTGGAACAGTAATCGTGAAGAAATCGACCTCAGAAGTAAAATTCGCACGGAGATAAAATGAAACCCCTAAAATTGACATCCCCACTGTAACGATCAGCCGATGATCAACTTTTGGCATGAGTTTCCCAACAATTGGAGAGGCAATCACGGCAGAAATTCCCATCGGAGCAAGTGCAAGACCTGACCACAAGGCGGTATAACCCATTTGTTGCTGAAGCCACAATGGCGATATCACAATATTTCCGAAAAAAAGTCCAAACATAAAACTCAATGTAATTGTTGAAACGAGCCAATTACGTGACTTAAAAACAGAAAGATCCAAGACCGGGTTCTTATCTGTTAGTTCCCAAATAACCAAAACAATTAATGATAAAGTAGCCGTCACACTGCAACCGACGATGAAGGTTGAATCAAACCAGTCAAGTTCTCGCCCCTTATCCAGAGCCAGTTGTAAAGATGTCACAAACACAACTAATAAAATCAATCCGATGTAGTCGATGGGAGATTTCGTTGTGGCGTTATCGCGTTTTTTCATAAAGAACCACACCACACAAGCCAAGAAAAGTCCGACTGGAATATTGATATAAAAAATCCAAGACCAAGAGGAGTTGTCGCAAATCCATCCACCTAAAACGGGCCCTAACACAGGCGCACTCACAGAAGTTAACCCCCAAATAGCAACGGCAACATGAGATTTATCTTTTGGGAAAATTGAGACCAGTAGCGTCGAAGATAAGGGGATCAGCGGTCCTCCTGCCAACCCTTGAAGAACACGAAAAATAACCAGCGCCTCTAAGGACCAAGCTAACCCACAAAGAAGAGAAAAAATCACAAAAGCAAAGGTGGCAACAACAAAAACTCTTACCTGTCCAAAACGATTCGTCAGCCACCCCGTCAAAGGCATTGTTACAGCCTCTGCCACAGCGTACATCGTAATTACCCAAGTTCCTTCATTTGCAGAAACGCCAAGATTGCCCGAAATCGTTGGAATCGATACGTTAGTAATCGTTGTATCGAGTACTGTCATAAAGTTTCCAAGCGCAAGAGCAATAATGGTCAGAAAGAAACTTACGCCTGTTAAAGGGGACAGATTGTTTGTCATAAGGCGCCTCCTAAAGGCCCTCTTTAGCTTCACTCGACAGATCAACAACAACATGCATAGAAAGACCTACCCTCAAGGGATATTTTTCTAAATCTTCCGGTGCCAAACTAATGCGAACTGGCACGCGTTGCACGACTTTGATCCAATTCCCTGTAGCGTTCTGAGCAGGAATTGCCGCGAAAGCCGCGCCCGTTCCTGGGGAAAAACCTTCAACACGACCTTTGTAGACAACCCTACTACCGTAAAGATCCGATGAGACTTTGACGAGCTGACCGATGGCCATCTTTCGCAGCTGAGTTTCTTTAAAATTCGCATTCACATAGATATCGTTGACCGGTGTAACCATCATTAAGCGCTGCCCAGCCTGAATTTTTTGTCCAATTTCAACAGTCCGTTTTCCGACAATTCCATCAATAGGAGCGCGAACAACCGTACGGTCAAGATCGAGTTGAGCCTTATCGAGTTGCGCTTTGGTTGCCAACAGTTCTGGATGTTTTTCAGGGCTAACCCCCTCTGTTAAAGCTTCGTTTGCCTTTAATTCTTCAATCGCCTCCGCTTTGGACGATAGCGCTGCATTTAATAAAGCTTTTGCTTGATGCTCAGCCGCCAATGCGACTGCATACTCAGCCCTTGCGTGATCCAATTGTTCTTTAGAAGTTGCGTTCACCTTGAAGAGCTGTTGTTGACGTTTGAGATCGAGTACTGCTCGATTTAACACGGCCTGAGTGCGTTTGACATCAGCCTCAGACGCTATAACTCTAGCCTCATTGGTTGTCAGTCGTTCCTGAAGAACTCGATTATTGATAAAGATTTGACGCACATTACGAAGAGTTCGTTCGTATTGAGCCTTGGCGTTTTCATAAACAAGTTTTGCATCGCTGTCATCAAGGTAAACCAAAATATCTCCCGCCTTGACTCTGTTTGTATCGTGTACCAAAACATCTTTCACGGGTGCATCAATAAGGGCGGTAACCTCGGCCGTTTCTGCTTCAGTATAGGCATTGTCTGTTGAGACCCTGGAAGAACTCACAAAATACCATACTGACCAACACAACACACCAAGAAACACCACCAAAGCCGTCCCTATTAGGAGTTGCTTTCTTTTATTTTGACTTTTGAAAAGACTCACTTGATCTTTCAGTGTATTGGCTAACAACATAACCCACTTCCTTTACTAAGATTTCGTCAGATGTTTAAAATCGTGAGAAATCTCCAAGATGTACCGATCGGTACACATATAAGCAAACTATACCGATCGGTTTATATCTTGTCAAAAATGAGGAAATGACAGGAAAATAAAAGATTTGTTTTTTGAATTAGTGTGAAAAACCCCTGAAATATCAGGGGCTTTCTAGAGAAATTATGGTGGAGATGAGGAGGGTCGAACTCCCGACCTCTGCATTGCGAACGCAGCGCTCTGCCAACTGAGCTACATCCCCGACGGCTGAAAATTTTGCCACACCGTCAATTAAATTGCAAAGCAAATACTAGTGTTTAAGCCCTAGCGAGTTTGGCAACTTCCGATTCACGAATCACGTATAGCTTGTCGTTTTCTCGGACTTTTTCAGCAATCTTAAAGGTGATATCCATCCCCTTTTTAATCTCTGTCACGGGCTTTTCATCACAGATGATTTCTTCGGGCGTGATAAAAATCGCACCTGTCGTGGGTCCGGTGATCAGCAACTTATCCCCCAATTGGAAGTCTTGGGCTTGCACCAAAAATTCCGCCACACCGATCTTCGAGAAGTACTTCAAGCACTTGCCGGCATAAAATTTCGTCTCCGTTGCCAAAGAGCCATAGCGCTTGGTAAGCTCTCCCACGGGTTGACCCAAATAGTAGCCGTCCCAAAAACCGCGATTAAAGACCGTTGCTAAACATTCATCCCACTTCGTTTGACTGGTTTCGTCCCAACGACTTTCTAAGATTTCATCCAATGCTTCACCGTAGCATTGTGCAACGACTCGAACGTATTCCGGGCCACGGGCGCGACCTTCGATCTTGAAAACCTTCACACCGGCCTCGACCATTCGATCCATGAAACCGATCGTTTTCAAGTCCTTCGGACTCATGATGTATTCGTTGTCAATCTCAAACTCGATATCGCGTTCTTTGTCTTTTGCAATATAAGTGCGGCGGCAATTTTGCATGCAATTGCCACGATTGGCGCTAAAGCCACGCGTGGACAAACTCAAATAGCACTTACCACTCACGGCCATGCAAAGCGCACCGTGACAGAACATTTCGATGCGAACAAGTTTTCCAGAAGGTCCCTTGATTTGTTCTTTTTCAATCGCATCAGCAATGACTTTAACTTGATCAAGATTGAGTTCTCGAGCCAATACCACCACATCGGCAAAGCGCGCAAAAAAGCGCAAGCTTTCGATGTTGGAGATATTTAATTGAGTAGATAAATGAACCGGTTGACCGATGTCATAGCAGTAGCTCATCACGGCCACGTCGCTTGCGATAATTGCATCAATGCCCGCTTCCTTAGCCGCATCAATAATTTCTCGCATAAGCGCACGGTCTTCGTCATAAATAATGGTGTTGACCGTTAGATAGGTTTTAACCTTGTGCTCGTGGCAAACTTCGGCGATTTCTCTTAAATCGTTAATCGTGAAAGCCTTTGCCGAATGCGCACGCATATTAAGGTTTTCAATCCCGAAGTAAATGGAATCGGCACCGGCTTGAATAGCGGCGTATAACGCTTCACGAGACCCCACCGGGGCCATAATTTCAAAATCTTTACGGTTCATTTTTTAGAAAACAGGAGGAACTTTTTCAAAGTCTAAGACCATGTCATACCACTTGGCACCACCGTGAACAGAGCCGGAGACACCTTGACACTCGTAGCCAAACTGCTCATAAAAGTCGATCAAGCCTTCTTTACAAGTCAGAATCAAACCCTTACGACCTTCGCTTCGGGCTTTTTCAATAAATTCCATCATCAATAAAGCAGCAAACCCTTGGCGACGTTCAGTCGGAATCACTGCTAAACCAAAAATACTTTGCCATGCGCCATTAGGATTATGAAGTTTTGCGTCTTCATAAAGATCATCCGTGATGGTCATTTGATCGGTGATCATGCCATCAATCAAACCCACAGGTTTTTGATCTTTTTCCAAAATTAAAAAGCAATCAGCAAAAACAGCCAAGCGCTTTTGAAAGTTTTCTAGACTGCAAGCTTCTGCTTCCGGGAAAGATGCAGACTCGATGTCATAGAGCACTTGGGCATCATCAACGGTAGCAACACGAATGGAAATCATCTCAGTTCCTTAAAAACAAGAAAAGCGCAGATCGGAAAATTCAGGCCGACTGCGCTTTGATCATGAAGAGCGAATTACTTCTTCCAGTGACCGTGAACCAAAACAACACGATAACCGTCAGCGTCTTCGTAAGCGACGCTCGGCCACTTGCCATTGACGTATGCAGACGGGGGCGTGACTTGCGGAACACCAGCATCAAACATACTGGCTAACAACATCGTCCAAAGTTCATCGCTTTCAATGCAAAAGACGCGATAGTATTCGCTCGACGGAGCACGCGGAGCATCATCAGCGCCACGCACTTGAGCAAATTCAAATTGATACGGCCAGTGCTTGTGGCCCAAAAGCACGGTATCCATACCGTTCACATTTTCACTGCGATCGAGCACTTCAAAACCTAAGCCGTCACGATAAAACGGCAACAACAACTCGATATCTCTGGTTTGACGAGACAAACGCAATTTGGGGTAATCAGTCATCTGAATTCACTCCTTAAAATTCTTTCAACAGTCATTTGATTAATTATAAGGATTTTGTCTTTAGTCCGTCACAAAAAACTAGAAAATTCAACACAATTTCGCCTTCGTTTTGCTATGAAAATCCCTTTGAAAACATTAAAATAAGTAGATTGTCAATAAC
>DYCH01000022.1:0-7363 GCA_019418235.1 Sutterella sp. | reverse complement strand
TAAATTGAAGACTGCGCCATGGATTTATCTTTAAGTACCCAATCAATTGAAAAACTCAAAGCCAACACCCTTTTGGTCGGTGTTTTTGCCGATCACCTTTTGACTGAAATGGCTCACGAAATCGATGAGGCCAATGAGGGTGTTTTAGCCGACATCATCAAACACAATGAGTTCACGGCAAAAGTCGGTGAAACGCTTTCCTTGCGCAATCTTAAAAACGTTAAAGCTCGTGAAGTTCTTTTTGTCGGTTTGGGTGAATCCAATGCCTACGATGAAGACGCTTTTCTTCAAGCGTTCACGCAAGCAATCAAGTCTGTTCGAGGCGAAACGATTGCTGTTGACGTCGCCGGCTGGGGTTGCCAAGAACGCAGTTTTTCTTGGATCTTGATGCACATGGCTATCTGTGCAACGACGCTGCAAGAACCTTTGCGTGAAGTCGATGTCAACGAAAAAGATAAGCGAAAAGTCGTTTTTATCCTCAATGAAAAGGGCGAAGATTTTGCCGAAGCCTTGCGTTTAGGTGAAACGATCGGGCACGCCATGAATGAAGCCAAGTGGTTAGGAAACTTGCCGCCTAACACGTGCACCCCTGCTTTCTTGGCTGACATCGCCAAGTCCTACAGATCCCTCAAAAACGTGACGGTTAAGGTTCACAATCGCAAAGCCATTGAAAAAATAGGAATGACGAGCTTTTTAGCCGTCTCTCAAGGCTCTGTCGTCGAACCCCACTTTATTGAAGTGCACTACATGGGTGGCAAAAAAGACGAAGCTCCTGTGTGCTTAGTGGGTAAAGGCATCACGTTGGATGCCGGCGGTCTTTGCTTAAAGCCCGGCTCTAGCATGCTTGAAATGAAGTACGACATGTGCGGTGCTGCCGCCGTATTGGCTAGCGTGCATGCAGCAGCGCTTATGAAGTTGCCGATTAACGTGATTGCTTTGGTGCCGGCCTGCGAAAACTTGCCTGACGCCAATGCTATTAAGCCGTCAGATGTCATTAAGACGCTCTCGGGCCTCACCGTTGAAGTTCTCAACACCGATGCCGAAGGTCGCCTGATTTTGGCCGACGCCCTTACATACGCTAAACGCTACGAACCGCAAAGCATTGTCGACGTGGCAACCTTAACGGGGGCTTGCGTTGTGAGCTTGGGTGATGTCTATAACGGCCTTTTTGTTAACGACCCGATTTTATGTGATTCGCTTGAGTTGGCCGCCGACGTTTCCATGGATGCCGTTTGGGCGCTTCCCTTTAACGGTAAGTACAAGAGCATGATTAAGAGCAATGTCGCTGACATTGCCAACATTGGCCCTCGTGGCAAAGCCGGCGCACCGATTGCCGCCACTTTCTTAGCCAAATTTATTGATGACGAAATGTCGTGGGCACACTTGGATGTCGCAGGCACCGCTAACACGGGTGGCACGATGGGTAAGAGCACGGCACGCCCCGTTCCGCTTTTGGTGACGTGGTTACATCAACTTGCTCACACCCGTACTGAGTAAATTGCTATGGCACAACGCATTGACTTTCACTTTAACGTCCCCAATCGCTACAGCTACGCCTGTCGATTGATCCGCAAGGCGCGTTCCATGAATTTGACGATTGCTGTGTGGGCAAAAGACGCTAATAAGCTTGAATTTTTTAGCCGTCAACTTTGGAGTTTTGACCCGACGGGCTTTTATCCGCATGTGCATGCAACGGATGCGCTTGCGGCAGAAACCCCCATTGTTTATGCCAACGACGAAGAGCTCTTACCCGCTCGCGACGTTTTAGTGTTGCTCGATGATCAATTGCCCAACAATTATCGTTCGCTTTTTGAACGCTACGGTCGGGTCTTTGACATCGTTCCGCCCAACGAAAATGAAAAAGTCGCTGCTCGCGAACGTTTTAAGTTTTATCGAAGTCAAGGACTTAACCCCATCGCTCATGATCAAGGAGCACAGAAATAATGGATAACTTATTGAGAAAAGAACCCACCATCGCTCCTCGTGATGACATTCCCGTGCTCAAAGATCGAGTCAATGTCTCATGGGAACAATTAAGTCGCGTCATTGAACGCGTCCCCGTGGTGCAAAGTGTGCCGGTTCCCCCTGCCGCTCCTCAAATTGAT
This sequence comes from Sutterella sp., assembly GCA_019418235.1. Lineage (GTDB taxonomy): Bacteria > Pseudomonadota > Gammaproteobacteria > Burkholderiales > Burkholderiaceae_F > Aphodousia. The sequence goes on along the minus strand of DYCH01000022.1, from coordinate 5,258 downwards.
AAAGAGCAACTGATTGCCGAAATTACGCAACGCATTGCACCGGCCATTTGCCAACAAGTGAGTGCTCAACTCGACGATGCCCTTTCCATGGCGTTAAATAATTCTTATCAACGCATGAGAAACGACTTGAACAATCAACTCAACGCATTGATTCTTGAATCAGTGCGCACGGAAACCCAAAAAATTATCCGAGAACAAAATCTCGGTTAAAATGAACTGTTTCACTTATTTGAAAAGAAAAGTACGAAATCATGACTGAAGAACTTTCCAAGAGCTTTGAACCGGCGGAAATCGAAAAACGCTGGTATCCCATTTGGGAACAACGTGGCTACTTTAAGGCCAAACTCGATCCGTCTAAGCCCAGCTTTGCCGTGCAATTGCCCCCGCCCAACATTACGGGGATTTTGCACATGGGTCACGCCTTTAACCAAACGGTGATGGATACGCTCGTGCGTTTCCACCGCATGAAGGGCTACAACACGGCTTGGGTTCCGGGTACGGACCACGCCGGTATCGCCACGCAAATCGTGGTTGAACGCCAATTGGAAAAACAAGGTCTCTCCCGTCGTGACATGAATCGCGAAGATTTCATCGCCAAGATTTGGGAATGGCAAAAGTTCTCCGGTGGCACGATTTTGCAACAAATGCGCCGCATGGGTGACTCCGTTGACTGGGATCGTCTCTACTTCACGATGGATGACAACCTCTCCAAGGTCGTTGTGGAAACGTTCGTTCGTTTATATAACGACGGTTTGATCTACCGTGGCAAGCGTTTGGTGAACTGGGACTCCAAGTTGCAAAGCGCAGTGAGCGACTTGGAAGTTGAAAGCGTTGAAGAAGACGGTCATCTTTGGGAAATTCGTTATCCGGCCGCTGACGGTGGCGAAGGCGTGGTGGTTGCAACGACGCGTCCTGAAACGCTTTTCGGTGACCAAGCCGTGGCTGTTCACCCTGAAGATGAACGCTACAAGCACTTGGTGGGCAAGATGCTCAAGCTTCCGTTGTGCGATCGTGAAATCCCTGTGATTGCTGACGAATACGTGGATCGTGAGTTTGGTTCCGGTTGCGTGAAGATTACGCCTGCTCACGACTTCAATGACTTTGCTGTTGGCCAACGTCACAATTTAGAACCGATGAGCGTCTTAACGAAGACCGCCAAGATGAATGAAAACGTGCCGGCTAAGTACCAAGGTATGGATCGCTACGAATGCCGTAAGGCTTGTGTGGCAGACTTGGAAGCCAGTGGTCTTTTGGTGGCTATTAAGAAGCACAAGCACATGGTGCCGCGTGTAACGCGCACCAACGAAGTGGTTGAACCGATGTTGAGCGAACAATGGTACATGGCCATGACTAAACCCGCTCCTGAAACGGCTCACTTCCCTGGTAAGTCCATTGGTGAAATCGGTCTTGAAGCCGTTGAATCCGGTGAAGTGAACATTCAACCGAAGGAATGGCGTGGTGTTTACCGTCAATGGTTGGAAAACTTGCAAGACTGGTGCTTGTCTCGCCAACTTTGGTGGGGTCACCAAATTCCGGCATGGTACGACGAAGCCGGTAACGTTTACGTTGCTCACAATGAAGAAGAAGCACAAGCTCAAGCTGGCGCCGGTGTCAAGCTCACCCGCGACGAAGACGTCTTGGATACGTGGTTCTCTTCTGCCATGGTTCCCTTCTCCACGATGGGTTGGCCTGATGAAAAAACGATGAGCGAAAAGGGCTATGACCTTTTCTTACCGAGCTCCATGCTCGTGACCGGTTACGACATCATCTTCTTCTGGGTGGCTCGTATGGTCATGATGACGCGCTACTTCACCGGCCGCGTTCCGTTTAAGGGCGTGTATTTGCACGGTTTAGTGCGTGACGCCGAAGGCAACAAGATGTCTAAGAGTGAAGGTAACACCCTTGACCCCTTGGACATCATGGATGGGATTGATCTCGAAAGCTTGGTCGTGAAAAATACCCGTGGTTTGCGTCAGCCCGAAAAGGCTCCGATCGTTGAAGCCAAGTTGCGCAAGAATTACCCCAACGGTATCGCTATGCATGGTGCAGACGCTTTGCGCTTTACGATGGCTGCTTTCGCTACGCTCGGTCGCAACATCAACTTCGATACGCGCCGTGCCGAAGGTTATCGTAACTTCTGCAACAAGCTCTGGAACGCCACGCGCTTTGTGTTGATGAACGTTCAAGGCAAGGATTGCGGCTTGGGCGAAGACAAGACGATGGAATTGAGCTTCGTTGATCAATGGATTTTGTCCGAACTCGATCGCACGATTAACGAAGTGGAAAAGGCCTTTGCCGAATGGCGCTTGGACAATGCTGCCAACGCCATCTACTCCTTCGTTTGGGATACGTACTGTGACTGGTACTTGGAATTGACCAAGGTCCAATTAAATAACGGTAACGAAGCCCAACAACGTGCTACGCGTCACACCTTGATCACGGTCTTGGAAGCGGTTTTACGTTTGGCTCACCCGATCATTCCGTTTATCACGGAAGAATTGTGGCAAAAGGTCAGTACCGTTGCCGGTACGCGCCAAGAGGCAGAAGAAACCTCCATCATGATTCAAGATTATCCGACGGCCACGTTTGCTCAAGATACGGGCGATGCCGTTCAAAAGATGAAGCTCACGCAAGCCATGATTGACGCCATCCGTAACTTGCGTGGTGAAATGGAATTGTCTCCCTCTCAACGTGTACCCTTGGTGGTTGAAGGCAATAGCGAAATGCTTGAAACGGTTGCTCCGTACATCAAGCACTTGGCTCGTATTGCTGAAGTTGAGATCACGGACAACATCAATAAGGCTGCCGAAGGCTCTATCGCTCCTGTGGCCATCGTTGATGACTACAAGCTTATGCTCGTGGTGGAAATTGACGTTGAAGCCGAACGCGCTCGTTTGACGAAGGAAGCCACGCGTCTTGAAGGCGAAATCAAGAAGGCTCAAGGTAAACTCGGTAACGAACGCTTCGTTTCCAAGGCCCCTGAAGCCGTGGTTGCTCAAGAACGTGAACGTTTGGAAAGCTTCACCAAGCTCTTAGAAAAGGTCAACGAACAATTGGCCAAGTTGCCCAAAGCCTAATCTTTAGGTGACCGCTTAAAGCCCGAAGTCAAATGTCGATTTCGGGCTTTTTCTTATCCTCCGTTTTTTCCCTTATTTTTCGAAACTCTCTAGCGCAAAAGTGTTAAATTAAACCGTTCCTATTTTTTCTTTTGGAGTGCCAAGATGACCAAAAAATTACGTCCTCGTGAACTGGGTATTGAAATCGGTGTTTTGAAAACCGGTACCCATAATGCCATTACCGACGTTGATGGTGTTCTCGTGGGTCAAACCACGTTAATTGATGATTCTGTCGGTATGCGTACGGGCGTCACGGCCATCATCCCTCACTCCGAAAATATCTTTAAAAACAAGGTGCCTTGCGGCATTTTCTTAGGTAATGCCTTTGGCAAAATGGTGGGCTACCCGCAAGTCAAAGAATTGGGTAACCTTGAAACGCCGATCGTTTTAACGAATACGTTGAATTTAGCAAGCGCCATTGACGGTCTCATCGATTACACGTTTGCTTTTGAAGATAACGATGATGTGCGCTCCATTAACTGCCTTGTGGGCGAAACCAACGACGGCACGATTAACGACATCCGTGCTCGCTTTGTCAAGCCCGAGCACGTTCGCGCTGCACTTGAAAACGCCAAAAGCGGCCCTGTGGAAGAAGGCGGTGTCGGTGCCGGCACGGGTACCAAAGCCTTTAACTTTAAGGGCGGTATCGGTACGGCCTCTCGTAAGTTGCCGGACAACATGGGCGGCTACACCGTTGGAGTTCTTGTTCAGTCCAACTTCGGCGGTCTTTTAAACGTCAATGGGGTTGAAGTCGGTCGTGCTTTGGGTGGCTATCCCTATCAAAAAGAATTGGAGTGCGCTGACGGCTCCATCATGATGATTGTGGCAACCGACGCTCCGCTTGAAGCCCGTAACCTTGAACGCGTTGCCAAACGCGCTTTCATGGGTTTAGCCAAGTCCGGTGGTGTTGCCTCTAACGGTTCTGGTGACTTTGTTGTTGCCTTCTCCACGAATAAAGCCATGCGTATCCCGCATAAGGCAGAAGCTTTGCAAAAGCAAGCCATGGAAGTGGTTCGCAACGATGACATGACCCCGATCTTTATGGCAACGATCGAAGCCACGGAAGAAGCCATCATTAATTCCCTTTTTGCCGGTGAAGACACGCCCACCTACAACGGTAAGGTCATTAAAGGTTTACCGATTGATCAAGTGATGGAAATGGTTAAAAAGCACAACAAGCTTGCTTAATTTTTTCCAATTACAAAAAATGCCAAATAGTTGATTTTTCAATCTATTTGGCATTTTTCTTACCACTCGTGATTATTGGCCGAACCACTTCTTGTAGAGGCGATCGTATTCACCGTTGGCCTTAACCTTTTTAAGACCATCGTTAACAATCTTCAAAAGTTTGTCATTGCCCTTCATGATGGCGATACCGGTCTTTTCGCTATTGAGTTGACCCGGCAATACGACAAGGCCTTTTCCGCCACGCTTGGCAACGTAGTAGTTAACCACGGGCTTATCGTGAATAACGGCTTCGCAACCCTTGTTATTGAGTTCCAAGAAAGCTTCGGGGCCATTATTGAAAAGTTTCACCTTCTTACCACTCATCTTTTGAGCCGTGATGGCACCCGTCGTACCAATTTGAGCGCAAAGCGTCACACCCTTGACATCATCAATCTTTGCGTATTTATTCTTATCGGCAGAACGAACCATCACGACCAAACCGTTGTCGTAGTAGGGTTCAGAGAAATAGATGCGTTTCTTACGAGCTTCGGTAATCGTCATACCGGACATTGCGATATCAATCGTTCCGGCTTGAAGAGCAGGAATGAGGCCATCAAAAGGCAAATTATTGAGTTCGACTTCGTAGCCTTGACTCTTCATAATCGCCGTAATCAATTCCATATCAAAACCGGCAGGTTTACCATTTTCAACAAACTCAAAGGGGGCAAAAGCCATATTGGAGCCCACTTGATAAACCTTTTGGGCGCTCGCCACTGAGGAAAAACCTACTGATGCAACAACGGCGGCCAACAATGCGGTATGTAACTTGAGCTTCATCTTATTCTCCTTAGAAAGAGCTCTTTCGAAAATTAATCTTTAAAACACCTTTCCTTTGAAATCGCAAAGCCCAAAATCAATCTCTTGTTTGTTTTGGCTCGAGCGCCTCATCGGGTGCATTAGGGAGAAGTTTATGGA
>DYCH01000021.1 GCA_019418235.1 Sutterella sp. | reverse complement strand
CAAGAGAAAAAACAAAGGGGGCAACAAAACATGAGTTTTGCAACACCCCCTTTTTCATGGACGGAAAAGAACTCAGAGCCCAAGCGCCTGAGTTCCCTTTCCGTTAGTGAGCGTTTTTGATGAAATCAACGATTTCGTCCAGCTTGACCATTTGTTTGTCTTTAATGGTACGACGGTGAGCGTATTCCACTTCACCCGTCTTAAGGCCTCGCTCACCAATCACGACACGGTGAGGAACACCAATTAATTCCCACTCAGCAAACATCACACCAGGACGCATATCACGGTCATCAATGATGACATCAATACCAGCAGCCTTCATGTCTTCATAAAGCTTATTAGCAGCTTCACGAACGGCTTCGCTCTTACCGTAGTTCATCGGGCAGATAACTGTCGTAAACGGTGCCATAGAGTCTGGCCAAATGATGCCTTGTTCGTCATGGTTTTGTTCGATAGCTGCGCCCAAAAGACGCGTTACACCGATACCGTAGCAACCCATTTCCATGACTTGAGGCTTACCCGTTTCATCTAAGTACGTTGCACCGAAGGCTTCGGAATACTTACGGCCAAGATAGAACACGTGACCCACTTCGATACCACGTTGAAGTTTGAGCGTACCCTTACCATCAGGAGAAACATCGCCTTCAACAACGTTACGCAAATCAGCAGCCTTGGCTTCAGGCAAATCACGACCCCAGTTCACACCGGTGATGTGGAAGCCTTCTTCATTGGCTCCGCAAATGAAGTCACTCATGTTCATTGCCGTCAAGTCAGCATAGACCACGATGTCTTCCTTGATACCGACGGGGCCCAAGTAGCCAGGCTTGCAACCAAAAGCTGCAACGATTTCAGCATCCGTAGCAAAGCGGAAGCCTTCCTTTAATTCGGGTAACTTACCCGCCTTCACTTCATTGAGTTCATGGTCTGCACGCAACATGATCATTACGATTTGAGCAGGCAACGGTTCACCCTTTTCATTGACGCGATCGGCAGCCAAAATCACGGACTTCATCGAAGTCGTCAATTCTTTACCTAAAAGTTCGACCACATCTTCGCACTTTTCACGACCAGGGGTCGGAACCTTTTGCATTTCTTCTTTAGCGGCTTGACGCGCTTCAATCAAGCTTTGAGCCGGACATAACTCAATATTTGCGGCGTATTCGCTTTCGGGGCAGTAAGCAATCAAATCTTCACCCGTATCAGCAATCACTTGGAATTCGTGAGAGCTGTCGCCACCGATGGAACCCGTATCAGCAGCCACGGCACGGAAATTCAAACCTAAACGCTTAAAGATGCGTTGATAGGCATCGTACATTTTGCGATAAGAAACCAAAGCGCCTTCTTGGTCACGGTCAAAGGAATAGCCATCCTTCATCGTGAATTCACGACCACGCATCACACCAAAGCGCGGACGACGTTCGTCACGGAACTTCGTTTGAATTTGGTAGAGATTAACCGGCAATTGACGCCATGACTTAATTTCAGAGCGAGCAAAATCCGTAATCACTTCTTCTGCTGTCGGTTGAATCACGAAGTCACGATCATGACGATCTTTAAAGCGGAGCAATTCCGGACCGTACTTTTCCCAACGGCCGGACTCTTGCCAAAGTTCCGCGGGTTGAACAACCGGCAAAAGAAGTTCAATCGCACCGGCACGTTCCATTTCTTCACGGATGATTTGTTCCGTCTTACGAATGGAACGCAAACCCATCGGCATATAGGTATAGATACCAGCTGCCAAGCGTTTAATCATCCCGGCACGGATCATAAATTGTTGACTAGCAACATCGGCGTCAGCAGGAGCTTCCTTTAACGTCGAAATAAAAAAAGAAGTAGCACGCATTGTTTTCTCGCGGTTTAAGGTAAAATTTTTCTTAGTATGCGCTCCACTTTTATAAAAGTGGAGTAAATAAGAGATTTTAAGAGAATTTGAGGCCTTTATGTTGGATAGCGATGGCTACCGCCCCAACGTCGGGATTATTTTGGTTAACCAGGACAATAAAGTTTTCTGGGCAAAACGAATCCACAAGCCCGCCTGGCAGTTTCCTCAAGGTGGTGTTGACGAGGGCGAAGACCTAGAGACCGCGTTAATGCGCGAGCTCTATGAAGAGATCGGTTTAACGCGTGATGATGTGCAAATTATTGCTCATACGAATGAGTGGCTCTATTACGATGTTCCGGAACCTTTCCGCCGAACGAGTCGTTCGATGTATCGCGGACAAAAACAAATTTGGTTTTTATTGCGAATGAATGCTCCGGACGAAAAAATTAATTTGTACGCATCAGGTACACCGGAGTTTGATGCTTGGCGTTGGAACGACTATTGGGTTCCGCTGCGTGATGTGATTGACTTCAAGCACGATGTCTATCGCAAGGCGTTGGCGGATTTAGCGCCCCATTTATTTACACCAGATGACCGTCGTTGCAAGCCCAGTCAAGACTGGTTACTTTACGGTTTCTGATGCGCCAAGGCCCGAAGATTCGGGCCTTACAAATTTCTATGGAAAAATCGCGAGATTAACTTGCATAACTCTTTGATTTGTGAAATAATCCGCTTCTCCACGCAATAGTAGGCGGACATATTGTCCGACCGATTAACAATAAAAAGGTTTCGCAGACAGTGCGTTGGCTGAGCGAAACGGGCGAGGTATTTAAATGTACGCAATTATCAAGACCGGTGGTAAGCAATATCGCGTCGCCGCTGGTGAAAAGCTCAAGGTTGAATCCTTGAACGCTGAAGTCGGCTCCCAAGTGACCATTTCTGAAGTCTTGGCTGTCTCCGACGGTAACGAACTCAAGGTTGGCGCTCCCTTCGTTGAAGGCGCTAGCGTCACCGCTACGGTCGTCTCTCATGGCCGTCACGACAAGGTTCGCATCTTCAAGATGCGTCGTCGTAAGCACTCCATCAAGAGCGCTGGTCATCGTCAAAACTACACTGAGCTCAAGATCGAAACGATCGCAGCTTAATTTGGACTTTTTAGAGAGTAATACAAAATGGCACATAAAAAGGGCGGCGGCTCTACCCGCAACGGTCGTGATTCCCAAGCTAAGCGTCTTGGTGTGAAGGTTTTCGGTGATGCAGCCATCAACGCCGGTGGTATCATCGTTCGTCAACGTGGTACGCAATTCCACCCGGGCGACAATGTCGGCATGGGTCGTGACCACACGTTGTTTGCTAAGGTTGACGGTACGGTCAAGTTCGAGGTCAAGGGCCCGAAGAATAACCGTTTCGTGAAGGTTATCCCCGCCTAATTTAGGCTTTAGGGATTCATTCCTTCTGTCTCATTTTTGAGACACCTTACTAAAGAAAAAGGCCATGTCGAATGACATGGCTTTTTCTGTCAATAGTTTCGGTAGACTATTGGAGTCCTATTTTGGGGTGTTTTTATGAAATTCGTTGATGAAGCGCGAATCGAAGTCGCAGGTGGTAAAGGCGGTAATGGTGTCGCCTCTTTCCGCCGAGAAAAATTTATTCCGAAAGGTGGCCCCGATGGTGGTGACGGTGGCCGCGGCGGTAACGTGTATGCGGTGGCCGATTGCAATATTAATACGTTGATTGACTATCGTTACGCTCGTAAACATTTTGCTCGTAATGGTGAAAACGGTCGTGGCGCAGACTGCTACGGTGCTGCAGGTAACGATATTGAACTTCGTATGCCAGTCGGTACTTTGGTCACCGACAGCGAAACCGGTGAAACGATTGCTGACTTAACCAAGCACGGCGAACGCTATCTTATTGCTCACGGCGGTAAGGGCGGTTTGGGTAACTTACACTTTAAATCCAGTACCAACCGCGCCCCGCGTCAATGTACGCCTGGCGAAGAAGGTGAACATCGCTTCTTGAATTTGGAATTGAAGGTATTAGCCGATGTCGGTTTATTGGGTATGCCCAATGCCGGTAAGTCAACCTTTATTTCGGCGGTCTCCAATGCTCGACCGAAGATTGCTGACTATCCTTTTACGACTTTACATCCGCAATTGGGTGTTGTTCGTGTAGGCCCTGAACAAAGCTTCGTTGTTGCTGACATTCCCGGCCTTATTGAAGGGGCATCCGAAGGTGCCGGCTTAGGTCACTTATTCCTTCGCCACCTTTCTCGTACGAAACTCTTGTTGCATATCATTGATATGGCTCCGTTTGACCCGGATGTCGATCCGATCGAAGAAGCCAAGGCACTCGTAGAAGAGCTTCGCAAGTACGATGAAACGCTTTATGACAAGCCGCGTTGGGTCGTTATCAATAAGATTGACTTGGTTGCCGAAGAAGAACAAGACGAACGCATTGATGCCGTTATCGATGGTTTAGAATTGACGGCCGATGATCGCATCTTCGTCATTTCAGCAGCGACCCGTGAAGGTTGCGAAGAATTGATCAGCGCAATCGCTCAATATGTTGACGATGAACGTCGTAAACAGTTCCAATATTTGGGCGATGAACGCGTTGATGAAGAGGAAGACTTCATTGAAGAAGTTGAACTCGAAAAAGACGGTCAATAAGAAAAAGCCTAATTTTTAGGCAAAATTAGCGTCACAGTCACACTGTGGCGCTATTTTTTTTGTTAAATCTCCAAGAAAATGAAAAAAATAGCTATTTTTGTCATATTCTTGTCACAATTATGTCATAGACTTGTCACAACTTTTTTTGGCCTGGCCGAAAAGTCTTTCCGCACAATGAAAAACTGAGATTTCAAATGGAATACTACTATATTGCAATGCTCTGCTTCTTGGGCTGTCTTGCGATTTTTGACTTGTTTGTCGGCGTGAGTAATGACGCTGTGAACTTCTTAAATTCAGCGCTCGGTTGCCGCATCGCCCGATTCCGCACCACGATGTGGGTTGCCACACTCGGTGTTTTGTTGGGTGCTACGTTCTCCTCGGGTATGATGGAAATTGCCCGTTCTGGCGTCTTCCACCCTCAAATGTTCACCTTTAGCGAAATCATGATCATCTTCTTTGCGGTGATGATTTCCGACATCATTTTATTAGATACCTTCAACTCTCTCGGTTTACCGACCTCCACGACGGTTTCCATTGTGTTTGAATTGCTCGGTAGTGCTATTGCTGCAGCAGTGTTCAAGATCTATTTAAGTGACGGCTCTTTCGCTGAAGTCTTTAACTACATCAATACAACGAAATCTCTTACCATCATCTCTGGTATTCTTATTTCCGTTGTTGTCGCCTTCTTCTCCGGCGCAATTGTTCAGTATCTCGTTCGTTTAGTTTTTTCATTCCATTTTGAAGGTGCTTACCGTAAGATCGGCGGTATTTTCGGCGGTTTCTGTATCACGGCCATTGCGTACTTCTTGATCATGAAGGGCGCTAAGAATGCGAGCTTCATGCAACCTGAGTGGGTCGCGTGGATTAACGACAATACGCTTATGATTGCGGCCCTTATGTTCGTGGGCTTAAGCATTCTCTTCCAAATCTTGCTGATGGTCTTTAAGGTTAATATCTTCAAGATCGTCATTCTCTCTGGCACTTTCTCCTTGGCCTTTGCCTTCGCAGGTAACGACTTGGTGAACTTCGTTGGTGTCCCGTTAGCCGCTTTGGATAGTTGGCAACAGTGGTCTGTTTCTGGCGTTGCTGATGAACAATTTATGATGGGTGGTTTATTGAAACCTACCTCTACGAATACGTTCTTTTTGTTAGCCTCTGGCCTTGTGATGAGTTTAACGTTGTGGTTCTCCAAGAAAGCTCACCGCGTTTTGCAAACGTCTTTAAGCTTGTCCTCTCAGCAAAGTGATCATGAACTCTTCGGTTCTTCTTTGCCGGGCCGTGTGATCGTTCGTGCAGGCATTGGCTTGAATAACATTGTTCATCAAATTATCCCGATGTCGGTTCAAAATGGATTAAACAAGCGCTTTGTCCCCAAGGCCTTAGAAAAAGACGAAGAACCCTTACCTTTTGACTATGTTCGCGCTTCTGTGAATTTGGTCTTGTCTGCCATTTTGATTGCCTCTGCCACTTCTTTGAAGTTACCTTTGTCCACAACGTATGTGACCTTCATGGTGGCCATGGGTTCTTCTTTTGCTGACGGTGCTTGGGACCGTGAAACGGCCGTTTATCGTATCTCCGGTGTTTTGACCGTTATTAGCGGTTGGTTCGTAACGGCTTTAACAGCCAGTACTTTGGCAGGCACGATCTGTACGTTGATTTTCGTCGGCGGTGGTCCGTTGTCCTTCCTCTTGTCGCTTTTTGCTATTTTCCTCTTGGTTCGTTCAAATCAACGCTTTAAGCGCCAAGAAATGGCTTATAAGGCTGAACGCAACGTTCGCTACGACGTTCCGATGATCCGCGAATTGCTCAATAAGCGCATCGGTGAAGAACTTTGTACGACAGTGGGTCTTTTTAATAACATCGTTGAAAACTTCCTCAACGACAGCGAATCCGGTTTGCGTCGTGCCAAGGAAGCTACCAACGAGCACTTTGACTTGCTCACGAAAGAACGTAGCATTTATTACCGAATGTCCAACTCTCGTCACAAACCGACGAAGGAAGACTTTGATGCGCGCTATGCCTACTTCCGTACGTACACGAACTTACGTGAAGTGGGTCGTTCCTTGCAAAATTTGTCTCGCCTAACCAAAGAGCATATTGCCAACCGTCACCGCACCTTTACTGGCGAACCGGGGCAAGATTTAGCTGATTTGGCGATGTTGTTGGTCGAAGTTGTCGGCAATGTTAACGGTCGTGGAGATATTGACGCCTTGCGTAAGAATGCTGTGAAGTTGATGTCTCGCACCGAAGAAATTCAAGAAAAACTCTTGAGAATGGGCCCTGATGCTGGTATTTCTTCCCGTGGTTGTGAACTTTACTTAACGTTCTTGCTCTTTGCTCGAGACTTTATCAACCACTACGAAATCATTGCGATGCTTTTGCAAAAGCTCAATCACGATGAAAACGAGGATAGAATCTGATTAATTGATTGACTCGTCCGGGGAGGATTGAAAAATCCTCCCCTGTTTTTTGCTCGCAACTTCTTGCTTTCGCTTATAATTCTCGGATTATGACAAATACTCAATCTTCTCAAATCAGTAGCGTTAAAGCTGCCTTAGCTCCTATTGCCGAGGACTTGCGTGCCGTTGACCGCATCCTTCACGAGGAGTTACAGAATAGTCAAAGTCCAATGGTCGCTGAAGTCGGTGCATATATCACCGAGGCAGGTGGCAAACGCATGCGTCCAGCCTTATTAATGTTGATGGCCAAGGCCCTCGGTTATGAAGGCACTCTTCACCAAGAGTTGGGCGCCACTATCGAAATGCTTCATACGGCAACACTCATGCACGATGATGTTGTTGATGAAGGGATGATGAGAAGAGGTCGTGAAACGGCCAATGCCAAATGGAATAACGGTATTGCTGTTTTGGTGGGTGACTTCATGTACACTCGCTCCTTCCAAATGATGGTGCGTATCGGCAACCTCAAAGTCATGGAAGCCTTGTCTGGCGCAGCCAACGTTTTGAGCGAAGGCGAAGTCATTCAAATGCAAAATGCGCATGATCCTTCCGTTAATGAAGAGCGCTACCTTCGAGTCATTGAGCGCAAGACGTCCGTTCTCTTTGCAGCCGCTGCCAAAATGGCTGCTGCCATTGCGAACGCCACGCCTGAGCAAGAAAAAGCCTTAGTCGACTACACCATGGCCTTGGGTAACGCTTTCCAAATTGCCGATGACATTTTGGATTACTCAGGCGACCCTTCCCAAAGCGGTAAGCAAATTGGTGCAGACTTTGCCGAAGGGAAAGTGACTTTACCGGTTATCTATGCCTTGCAGGAAACGACTGCCGAAGAAAAAGCCTTTATTGAAGATGCGATTCGTAACGGTCATGGCGATTTTGAACAAATTTCGACCATTATCCGTCGTACGAATGCCATTGATCGTTGTAAAAAACGCGCAAAGATGGAATTAGAAAATGGGAAAAATGCATTAAATGCAATTTCTCCTTGCGTTTTCAAAAATTCCTTGATAGAATTGCTATCCTTCGTTGTTGAGAGAGATGTCTAGCAATAACGGATGATTCGGGGTGTAGCTCAGCCTGGTAGAGTACTACGTTCGGGACGTAGGAGTCGGAGGTTCGAATCCTCTCACCCCGACCAGATTTCAAAAAAAGCGACTTTTTTTCAAAAGTCGCTTTTTTATTTTCTCCAAATCAGTCTTTCATCCTATCCTTCAATTTTTTTCCAACGTATAATTTTTCTCAGTTTCACTGAATTCTCAGACAAAGGGATAATATGCCTTGGATTGTTGGTCTTACCGGCGGCATTGGTGCCGGCAAAACATTAGCCAGTAACGCATTTGCTTCGCTCGGTGTCCCAGTTATCGACACCGATCTCATCAGTCATGCTCTCACGGCCCCAAATGGTCTTGCTATCGATGCAATTCGCCAACAATTTGGCGATGAAATCTTTAACGATGCAGGTCAACTTGATCGTGCCAAGATGAGAGAATTGGTTTTTAAAGATACACAAAAACGACAAGCACTTGAAGCCATTTTGCATCCCTTAATTGCTCAAGTTGCCATGGCTTCAATTGCTCAACACAGCGATGCGCCGTATGTTATTTTGGCCGTGCCCCTTTTGGCCGAAAGTCCTGTTTGGCTCGATCGTTGTGATCGTGTTTTAGTGATTGACTGTGAGGTTGAAACACAAATTGAACGCGTTATGGCACGCTCCGGATTATCGCGTGAGCAAACGCAGGCCATCATTATGAGTCAAGCCTCTCGCGAAGCTCGTAAAGCCATTGCCAACGAAGTCATTGTGAATGAATCAACGCCTGAACACGTCACGCAACAAGTAACGCGTTTGCACGACTTTTACCTTCGAATGGCCAGTCAATCCCCCAAAAGTGGAGAACCGGTATGATCGTTAAATGCCCTACGTGCGGAAAGTCTGTTGAGTGGTCAGATAAGTTCCCCTATCGACCGTTTTGCAGTGAACGCTGCAAGTTAATTGATTTGGGTGAATGGGCCAGTGATAGCTACGTTATCCGTGGTGAAGCCATGCAAAACTCTTCAAACGAAGCGGATAAACTAGCTCAAAAGCTCTTTTCCTCCATGCCGGAAGAAAAGAGCCAAAAGAAATAGCTAGATTTTCTCAATCCAACCATGCGCCCCATGCGGGCGCAAATGTTTTTCATTGTCGATTCGAACGTTGCTCAAATAGATAGGAAGAGGATTTTCCATCAAAAGTCGTTCCCAAGCGCTCGATCCAACTCGAACAAATTCAGGTGCCCAAGCGAATAAAACTCCGGCTTGTTCATAGGCATCCCAAGCTTGCGGTTCTGCGGGGCCTGCAATATTTTCATGCTTTGCCAAGGGCAAGTCTTCGACCTCTTCCAAATACACACCATCAGCTTGCTTTTGAAGTTCTTCAGAGCACTTAGCACTGACCCAAAAACTCTTTATACCGAATCGTTCTAACTCAGAGCGCCAAAAATCGATTTCCGGTGCATTCTTCACGCCAAGCATAACAGCATCAAAGCGACGTCCTTCTTGAGCTTCTAGGGCGTTTAAAACCGTTTCTTTATCGTTTTCTAAGCGCATCCAGTGTTTGGGCAGAGCTAACCAACGAGCCAAGGGTTTCGTTGCCGGCAACATGGGTTCCGGCCATTTATCCAAGTCAAAGAAACCAAAGGACTGATGTTCCAATGATCGGGGCTCGCAGCTATAGTCCCAACAACGCAAAAAATGCAATTTCACACAAGCATGAGGATACTCATGAATAACCGTTACCCAAGGAGAACTCGCATGAATCTTCATGCCTAGCTCTTCTCTCATTTCACGAACAAGTGCAGCGTGAGGTGTCTCACCAAATTCCATCTTACCGCCAGGAAACTCCCACCAACCGGCATAGACTTTACCTTCGGGACGAGAGCTGATTAAACATTGACCTTGCTCATTAAATAAAACGCCACAGGAGACGAGAGTGACAGCTCGAGAGGGTTGACTCATTTTTCTATTTCCTCAAATCGAAAGAGGCGCTTTCACGCCTCTTAGTTGTCATTGATTAGGCAATGTGGCCGTGACAGTTTTTGAACTTCTTACCGGAACCACATGGGCATTGAGCGTTGCGAGAAACTCCGCGCCAATCCACCTTATCTAAATCGACACCATAGGGCGACGTACCCGTAAAGGACAATTCGTTTCCTTCATCGTCACGCACCGTATGATTGACTTGTTCAGCCTGCACTTCTCGAGCACCTTGGGCCTTTTGAGCTGCTTGGTCAGCCATCATTTGTGCTTGAGCTTCAGCTTCTTGAGCTAAACGTTGTTGCTCTTCCATTTCTTCACGCGTTTGAACATGAACCGTCATCATGACGCGCATAACGTTTTCACGCACACGATCCAACAACGTTTCAAACATGGCAAAGGCTTCACGCTTGTATTCTTGCTTCGGTTGCTTTTGAGCATAGCCACGCAAGTAAATGCCTTGGCGCAATGCATCCAACGCCGTGATGTGAGCGCGCCAGATGTGATCCAAGACTTGCAAAGTCACTTGGCGAGCAAAGTCAGACATGGCTTGAGCACCAGCCAACTCAACCTTTTCATTGAAGATGCGATCAGCTTCGGCCACCAACATTTCCAACAAGTCTTCGTCCGTCACAGAGTTGCTCTTTTCCAATTGAGCTTCGAAGTCCATACTGATGCCCCATTCATTGGCGAGCACATCTTGCAATCCCTTCAAATCCCATTGTTCTTCCACCGTATCAGCAGGCACAAAAGCGCGGAACAAATCCGTAAAGAGCCCGTGACGCAAGCTCGTTACCATTTCACTCATGTCTTGGCTTTCGAGGATTTCGTTACGCAAGCGATAAATCTCGCGACGTTGGTCATTTTGAACGTCATCGAATTCAAGCAATTGCTTACGAATATCGTAGTTACGACCTTCAACCTTACGTTGAGCACTTTCAATCATGCGAGAAAGCATGTTGGATTCAATGGCCACACCTTCTTCAAGGTTTAACTTATCGGCGATAGCACGCATACGGTCACCACCGAAGATGCGCAATAACGGGTCTTCCATCGACAAATAGAAGCAAGAAGAACCCGGGTCACCTTGACGACCAGCACGACCGCGCAATTGGTTGTCAATACGGCGAGATTCGTGACGTTCACTACCAATAATGCGTAAACCACCGGCTTGAACAACCTTATCGTGTTCAACCTGCCATGTGGCACGCATTTTTTCAATTTCTGCCGTCTTTTGTTCTTCGGTTAATTCTTCATTCTTTTGAATGGAATCAATGATTTTATTAATGCCACCGCCCAATACGATGTCAGTACCACGACCTGCCATGTTGGTAGCAATGGTTACCATGCCGGGGCGACCGGCTTCGAGCACGATTTGAGCTTCTTTTTCGTGTTGCTTCGCATTCAAGACATTGTGGTTAATGCCTTCTTTCGTCAACAATTGGCTCAAAGCTTCAGAGTTCTCAATCGAGGTCGTCCCCAAGAGCACCGGTTGTTCACGTTGGCAGCATTCTTTGATATCTTCCACAATGGCACGATACTTTTCATCAACCGTGCGGAAAACTTTGTCTTGTTGGTCATCGCGAATCATGGCGCGATGGGTCGGAATCACAACCGTTTCCAAACCATAAATATCTTGGAATTCGTAGGCTTCCGTATCAGCTGTACCCGTCATACCAGACAACTTCGTGTACATACGGAAGTAGTTTTGGAACGTGATGGAAGCAAACGTTTGGTTTTCTTGATTGATTTGAACGCCTTCCTTGGCTTCAACAGCTTGATGCAAACCTTCTGACCAACGACGCCCCGGCATCAAACGGCCCGTAAATTCGTCAACGATCACGATTTCACCATTTTGCACAACATAGTGTTGGTCACGCTTAAAGAGAGCATGAGCGCGCAAACTGGCTTGCAAATGGTGCATCAAAATAATGTTTTGACCGGAGTACAAGCTTTGACCGACAGGAATCAACCCACGTTCAGTCAAAATCTGTTCAATGTGTTCATGACCGGCTTCAGAAATGTAGACTTGGTGAGCCTTTTCATCAACCCAATAGTCACCTTCACCGTCTTCAGTGGCTTGACGCGTCAAAAGGGGCGGAATCTCGTTAATTTGAGCATAGAGATCCGTATTGTCATCGGCAGGACCGGAGATAATCAACGGCGTACGAGCTTCGTCAATCAAAATGGAGTCCACTTCGTCAACGATGGCATAGGCCAAACCACGTTGACGACGATGGTTAATGTCATACTCCATGTTGTCACGCAAGTAGTCAAAACCGAATTCGTTATTGGTACCGTACGTGATGTCGGCCGCGTAAGCCAAAACCTTTTCTTCATTGGGTTGTTGGCTATAAATCGTACCAACGCTCAAACCCAAGAAGTTGTAAAGACGACCCATCCATTCGGCGTCACGGCGAGCCAAATAGTCATTGACCGTCACAACATGAACACCCTTGGCAGGCAAGGCATTTAAGTAAACAGCTAACGTTGCCGTTAAAGTCTTACCTTCACCGGTACGCATTTCAGCGATCTTGCCGTCATTGAGCACCATACCGCCGATTAACTGCACATCAAAGTGGCGCATGCCCAACACACGGACACTGGCTTCGCGGACAACAGCAAAAGCTTCCGGCAATAATGCTTCTAAGGTTTCACCCTTGGCTAAACGATCGCGAAATTCTTGGGTCTTAGCTTGAAGTTGCTCATCCGTGAGCGCCTTCATCGAATCTTCCAATTTGTTGATAGCGACACATTGGCGACGATATTGTTTAATCAAGCGATCATTACGACTGCCGAAAATTTTGGTTAAAAGCTCAGAAAACATCTTTAAATACCTTAATCCCGTTTCCAGATCCTTGTCTGAAAACAGATTTAGAAAGCAACCGAAAATGCGTTTACGGTTGCTTTCGTTGTACAATCCATAGCGTTGAATTATCGCACATTAATAGGGCTTTTTTGACTATTTTTTCCTTGAAAAACGTAAGGATTTCTGAACGTTTTGTGACGAATATTGAATTTTGGAGTACGCACCATGAGAGATATGCGAAATTTCTACCAAATCTTGGAAAATCAAGGTGCAGATTCTTTTTTAAAAATGGAATTGCAAAGCGCTCGACTCAAGACTTTGATTGCTCAAGCTTGCTTTTCTAAAGGTGTGCGAATCGACATTATGAATTGCACGCATGTGACTCATCAACCACAAGGCATCACAATTAACACCGTCACGCCAACGATGGCTAATCGCCTCAAGCAGATTCAACCCACCATTGAAAAAAAACTATTTGATGCTGGAATTACCACTCCGATCACAGCAATTCGAAGTGGGAAAATCACGGTGCTTGCTCAGCCCGAAGCTTATCCCAAGGGCGAACCTCGCATTGCCCCGCCAGAAGCAGCACAACAAGTCTACGAAGAAGCACAGTTGGCTAAAGACGATGATGTTCGAGAAGCTCTAGAGCGCTTGGCACAAGCACTTAAGGTGTAGTCGTCTGCGGAATGTAAGCAGGCATTCTCTCTTGGTCTTGATGGGCATACATGTTTTCTAGGTATGCCACCAATACCTCCATGTTGACCGGTGTCTTGACCGCTCCCTCACGTTCATGATAAATAATCAAGTGAGAGTCAACACTTAAGTGTCCATAATGCAAATAATCGGCCACTTTTTGCATCACCTCAACGGCTTTGGGATGTTGTCGTTGAAAAGCTCTAAGAAGTTTTCTGACGCGGTCGTCTCGCGTCAATTCAATTGCACGATCTTGTTCACGAATCGTGAACTGTTGTGATGGCGTGGCCGTATCTCTAATGACCACTGCCGTGGGATCTGTCGGTGGTGTTGCACAACCGAGAAGTGACATCGAGATGATGCCACTTACTATCCAACTTAAACGTTTACTCGCCTTAAAGCGCATTTGCGCGTTCCAGGGCAAAGTCTTCGGGATAATCTTTGCCTTCAAACGTTGCCCACTCCCAAGCGGTGGGATCGGCTAAAAGAGCTCTTAATAATTGGTTATTTAATCCATGACCGGACTTATAGGCACTGTAGCGAGCCAATAGAGGATGGCCTAAAACATAAAGGTCACCCATAGCGTCCAAAATCTTGTGTTTGACAAACTCGTCTTGGGCACGAAGACCGTCACGATTAAGGATTTTAGCCTCGTCCATCACAACGGCATTTTCAAGCGTACCGCCTTGAGCCAAGCCGATTGAACGAAGCATTTCAACGTCCTGCACAAAGCCAAAAGTGCGGGCGCGTGACACCGCATTTTTGTATGTCGTTTCTGCCATGTCAACTTCGGTAAATTGCACCGTTGCATCAATCGCAGGATGACCGAAATTAATTGAAAATGCGAGCTTATAACCTTCATGGGGTTCAAGCATCGCCCATTTATCACCATCGATAACCTTAACGGGTTTTAAAACGCGAACAAAACGCTTCGGGGCCTCTTGTTCGACAACGCCAGCGGCCTGAATCAAGAACACAAAACTCGCACCCGAACCGTCCATAATCGGGATTTCAGAAGCGTCAACATCCACATAACAGTTATCAATCCCCAAACCGCTCAACGCACTCATTAAGTGCTCAATGGTGGAGATTTTAACGTTACCTTCATTTAAGGTCGTTGCCATTCGCGTATCGTTAACACGCGTAGCTTCTGCCGGCATCACCACTGGCGGATCCAAATCCACACGCGTGTAAACAATGCCGGTATCGGGTTCAGCAGGACGCAAAGTCAAACAAACTTTTTGACCCGAGTGCAAACCAATACCCACCGTCTTTAACGGCTTTTTCAATGTTCTTTGTTTGAGCATAATGGCAAGATTCTTTGCGACAATGGTTAATTAGAGGCTTCTAAGACGTTTTTCGCCGAATAAATCGGCGAAAAACACTTGTTGGACTAGCTGTAGAAATTACTTCCCGTCTCGACGGCTGGACCACCAACCGGTGGACGGCCAATCGCGAGAAGGACTTTCTTCAGGCTCTTCTTCTGCCGGCCCGAAGGGCATCGGCACCGTTTCACCCAACTCTTGTTGCGGTTTAGCAGCAGGTTCTTGAGTTTGAACCGGTTGAGAAGTCATCGGTTGCATCACAGTAGGACTCGGTTGAGCCGGAGGCACAACAGACTCTTGATGAGACAAGGGCAGATCCCAAATATTTGTCACTGAAGCAGCCGGTTTCGCAGCTTGTTGAGCAGGAGCAGAAGTCATCGGCGGCACTTGAGCAGCAGGCTTCGTAGCCGTCGTTGCCCAAACCGGACGTTCTTCTTCCTTCTTTTCCAACGGCGGGATCGAATGATCAACACCACCGTCAAGACCCGTAGCAACCACCGTAACACGCATAGAATCACCCATGCTGTCATCGTAGGCGGAGCCGTAGATCACTTGAGCCCCCTTGGCAGTGAAGTTCGTAATGATATTCATCACTGTCTTGGTTTCTTTCATCTTCATGCTTTCTTCGCTGGCGGTGATATAAACCAAAACGCCACGAGCGCCATTAAGCGTCACGCCTTCCAACAACGGGCAGGCAACAGCATTTTCAGCAGCAATACGTGCACGATCCGGGCCTGTAGCAATGGCAGAGCCCATCATGGCCGTACCGCGTTCGCTCATCACGGTGCGAAGGTCTTCGAAGTCAACGCCGATCAAACCGGGCGATTGAATGATTTCAGTAATACCGGCGCATGCCTTAAAGAGCACATCATCAGCAGCGGCAAAGCATTCGCTCACGGTAGCATCTTCGCCCAATTCGTCTTCCAATTTGTCATTGAGAATCACGATTTGGCTATCCACGGCTTCTTTCAAGCGCAACAAACCTTCTTCAGCTCGTTGCATACGGCGAGCGCCTTCGTAGCTAAAGGGCTTGGTGACGACAGCGACCGTCAAAATACCCATTTCACGAGCAATTTGTGCAACCACAGGAGCCGCCCCCGTGCCCGTACCACCACCCATACCGGCAGTGATGAAAACCAAATTAGCGCCTTGGAGTAATTCGCGAATGCGATCCTTAGACTCAATAGCAGCCTGCTCACCCACCTCAGGATGAGCACCGGCACCCAAACCGGTCTTACCGATTTGAAGGGTAGCGTGAGCGCGAGAGCGTGACAATGCGGTGTAGTCAGTATTAATTGCAATGAACTGAATACCTTGAGCACCACGCTCAATCATGTGTTCTACGGCGTTACCGCCACCACCACCAACACCAACAACTTTAATTACGGTTTGACGGGGTTCATCATTGACGACATCGAACATAAATATTTCTCCAAAACCAATTCTCTAATTATGGCTGAAAAGCTCACATTTTGGCTAGAAAAAATCAAGAAATTTGTTGTTTTTCTTACGGCTTTAGTACTGACCGATAAAAAACTCTTTGGTCATGCGCTTTATCTTAGAGACCCACGTATCGTCCTCAGAGGTAACATCTTTATCGTCTTCACCTAACATAAAGCGTCTTGCTTCGTAAGCGATCAAACCCATCACAGCACTTTCTCGCGGGGAAGTTAACCCCATGCAACCATCCCCTTCGTAGAGCGATCGCCCTTGTCGAGCTGCAAAGGTTTCACGATAAAACCCTGGGATTGAAGAAATAAACTCGGCAGCCCCCATCATCAAGGTCGCCCCCCCTGTAATAACGACTCCACCGGGAAGTTTATTGTAGGGATGTCCATCTCGTTTGATGTACCAACCGTTGTTATAAAGAATCACCCCAATTTGATTACAAAGTGCTCCAAACTCTTTGCAAGCCAGGATTGAAAGTTCTCGCTTATTGAAGTGCCTTACATTAGGTTCTACACCACTACTGAATAAAATTTGCGTTTCATCCTCTTTTTCATGACGCAGATCGAGACGCATTTTGACAGCCTCAGCCTCAAAATCTTTGCAACGCATATATCCCATGAGGCGCTTAGTGATGATACTTCCCCCCATATTAATCGTATGGGTAAAGCGAGGATGACCGCCCTTAAAAACAACAATATCCGTCGTCTCGTCTCCAATATCGACTAAAACCACACCAATTTGACGTTCATCTTCAGTTAAAACGCTATAGCCACTCGCCCACCCTTCGGGTAATACAGTTGAAACATCAAGGTCGGTACGGTTAATTAATTGAATTCGATTGACAGCATTTACAGCACCGGCCACTGCGGAATGCAAATGCACAGAAATACGAGAACCCTTGACACCAAGCGGATTTTCAAGACCTTGTTCTTCGGTTTGATCGTCGATACAAAAATATAAACGCTCGGATTTTATCAAGCGTTCATCTTGATGCAATTCCAATGCGTCTTCGGCACGCTCAACGACCTTTTTCATGTCCTCAAACGTCACCTCGGCCCCGGGCAACGGGATTTCCGCCGTTGAGTTACGCCCCGTCAGGGGTTGACCGGAAATCGTCGTGCAAATTCGCCCCAAAGACGGTCCCTTGAAATTAGCTGTTCTCACAGCCTCATCTAAAGCTTCATTGAGTTGTTTTAAAAGATCTTCTGGTCTTTGAATACTTCCAGCAATGATCGATTTCTTTGACTCGGTACGACCGTGCCCCAGCACCTTATAGGTACCATCAGAAAAGACTTCTGCCAAGACCACGATAATTTTGCTTGACCCAATGTCAATAGCCGTGACCGTAATAGATTTATTAGCAAGTTCTTTCATTGGCGATAACGTTCTGCAACAGCTTCTGCCTCTCGTCTGCGATTGTCTTTCGAAGGCAGTCTCTTTAAAGTGTTTTCAGGCAAAGTAGCCGAAAAAGCGTTCTCATAGCGAGCATCAATACTTGAAGGTGCTCCCTTCATCAAAGCAACAATTTCCGGATACTGAACAATAACAACTGCAAAGCGATCCTCAAGCGTCCAATCACTTTGCTCCGTGCCTAACTCAATTCGCGTTGGCGGAATCTTTGTGGAAGCAATGGCAAGTGTCCAGCTATCTCGATCCGAAACACTTAACTCCGTGACCTTCGCTTCTGGAATCACCGTTTTGAGCATCTGACTGAAACGTTTATAACGTCGCGTCACATCTCGAACACGATCGGCAGGTCCAAAAAATTCAGGCAAAACCGTTGAATTTTCTGCCTCATCAGGATTTGCAGCAAATAAGACACCTTCGACGGAAACAAGACGACCGTCTTCCCAAAGCGCTAACGCACGGTGCTCTTTGATACTAATACGAATACGATTAGGCCAAACTTTGTGGACATTGGCCTCTTTTACCCAAGGCGCACCCAATGCCGCCACTCGAATCGCTTCCAGATCAATATCAAAGAAGTTCCCTTCTACTGTATTGCCTAATGAGCGTTTGAAATGCATAGGAGAAATATGATCTGTTTCCCCTACTAATTCAACCTTCCTTATTTCAAAAAAAGAAATAAAGTAGTGAGGAAAACTGCTGACCGCAACCGCAGCGATGACCAGCAGAATCCCTACGACAATAAGGAGTTTACGAAGAACTTCTTTCATAAAAACGCAGTATTAGCGTTCCTTGTTATCCAAAGTCGCTTGACTGAGAACTTCCAAGACCAAATCTTGATAGTTCATGCCCACCTTACTAGCAGCCATCGGCACCAAAGAGTGAGAGGTCATGCCAGGAGAAGTGTTCATTTCCAATAAAACAAAACGACCTTCTTCGGTTAACATCACGTCAATACGACTCCAACCACGGCCACCCAAGACACGGTAGGCGCGTTCGCAAACTTGACGAATATCAGCCGCTTGCTCTTCGGGCAATTGAGCCGGGCATTCATAATGAACAACCGTCGTGAAATACTTATTTTGATAATCGTAATCACCGTCCGGTGCCACAATTTCAATAATCGGCAACGCACGAGCCGTTTGACCCGGCCCCAACACAGCCACCGTCAATTCACGACCGTAAATACGCTCTTCAACCAAGACATGCGCATCCAAGTTGCTTGCCTTGTTAACAGCTTCTTGCAACATTTCGGGCGTAGCATTTTCGAGCTTACTCAAACCAATGCTAGAGCCTTCGTGTGCGGGCTTAACCACCAAACTCGTTCCTAATGATTGAATGACTAAATTCATATCATCATCTTTGGTCACCGTCATACCATTAGGTACGGGGATACCGGCGGCACTCCAAACGCGCTTGGTCATCGCCTTATCAATAGCGATAGAGCTCGAACGCACACCCGGGCCCGTGTACGGAAGATTGAGATACTCCAAGACACCTTGAATCGTACCGTCTTCACCAAAACGACCATGAAGAGAAATCATGGCACGATCAAATTGGCCCTTTTCCAACTCTGAGAGGGGTTGTTCTTGCGGATCAAAACGTGTGACATCGACACCCGCATCAACGAGGGCATCATAAACACCCTTCCCACTCATTAAGGAGACTTCACGTTCACTGGAACGGCCGCCCATCAATACAACAACTTTCCCTAAAGATGCAGGATCAATCGTTTTTTTCGTTTCGTTTGACATAAGAACTAACCTCAATTAGCAAAAATAACTTTATGCATTTTGTGCTTTCAATCGCACAGGCACTTGACCAACACTACCCGCCCCCATCGTGACAACAATGTCACCGGGCTTAGCCAACTTCATAATGGCATCATCCATTTCCAAGGGCGTGTCAACAAAAACCAGTTCCGTCGTACCGATTAAACGAATGGCACGAGCTAATGCCCGACCGTCAGCCCCATGAATCGGAGCTTCGCCTGCCGGATAGACATCTGCTAGCACCAAAGCATCAACACCAGAGAGAACCTTCACAAAATCCTCAAAGCAATCGCGCGTACGGGAATAGCGATGAGGCTGGAAAGCCACCAAAATACGTTGACCGGGATAAGCACCACGAACAGCTTCCAACGTTGCTTGCATTTCATGCGGGTGATGACCGTAATCGTCAATCAATCGGAAAGAGCCACCTTGCGGCAAGGCGATATCACCATACTGAGTGAAGCGTCGCCCCACACCGTTAAAGCTTTCCAAACCCTGAGCAATAGCTTCATCGCTAACGTCAGCCATCGTTGCAATCGCAATAGCAGCCAAAGCGTTACGAACATTATGTAAGCCAGGCAGATTCAAACGCACGGGCAACGGCTCACGATCTTTACGCAACACCGTAAACGTCATTTGCGTACCTTCGGCCTTCACATCAATGGCACGAACATCAGCTTCTTCGCACAAACCGTAACTCACAATCTCACGATTGACGCGTGGCGCCATCTTGCGAACGTTTTCATCGTCATAGCAAAGCACAGCCTTGCCGTAAAAAGGCAAACGCGTTAAAAAGTCGATAAATGCTTGTTCCAATTTTTCGTACTTGTGCTCATAGGTATCCATATGATCTTCATCGATATTGGTTACTGCTGCAATCACAGGTGACAGACACAAGAAAGAGGCATCAGACTCATCGGCCTCTGCCACAATAAACTCTCCGCCCCCTAATCGAGCGTTGGAACCCGCACTATTTAAGCGACCGCCAATGACAAATGTCGGATCTAATCCACCGGCAGCTAAAAGGCTCGCCACCAAAGAAGTGGTCGTTGTCTTGCCATGAGCGCCGGCAATAGCAATGCCGCTTCTGAAACGCATCAATTCGGCCAACATTTGAGCACGAGGCACTACTGGAATTCGGGCTTCACGCGCTGCGACCACTTCAGGATTGTCTGCTTTAATAGCTGAAGACGTCACAACGACATCGGCGCCTTGAACATTACGAGCATCGTGTTCGTGGAAAATAGAAACGCCTAAACTCTCAAGGCGTTGCGTGGCAACGTTGGTTGCCATGTCAGAACCCGTCACACGATAACCCAACGTCACAAAGACCTCGGCAATACCGTTCATCCCGGTACCACCGATACCGACAAAGTGAATGCGATTGATTGCGAATTTCATGAAAAACCCCCGACAACCACAAAGGATTGTCACTTTTTCCAAAATAAAGACTTAATCTTTAATTTTAAGCGATCGGGCTTTTTTATGTTCGTTTTATTTGTCACCCAATTTTGCCAAACGCTCAATGGTATCGGCAACGGTTTTTGCTGCATCCAAATGCGCTAATTTTTGAGCGTTTTGCGCCATTGACAACAAGCGTTCTCGATCCAAAGACCGCAACTGGCTATACAAATTCTCGGCCGTTAAATGCTTTTGCTCGAGTAAAATGCCTGCGTCATGAGCTTGCAAATACTGAGCGTTACCCAGTTGGTGTTGAGTTGTAGAAACAACGAAGGGCACCAAAATGGCAGGAATGCCACCCGCTGTTAATTCACTTACTGTTGTAGCACCAGCTCGGCAAACTACAAGATCGGCCTTTTCATAAGCACCGGCCATATCGTCAATAAAACTCACTACCTCTGCTTCGATCCCCAAAGAGCGATAGGTTTCTTTGACGCTTTCGACAGCATTTTTCCCACATTGGTGAGTCACTGTCGGACGGTCATTTGCATCGAATAAAGCCAAAGCGCGAGGCACGGTTTCATTAAGAACCTTTGCCCCTAAAGAACCGCCAAACACCAATAAATGTTTTCGTCCCGTTCGGTTTGCATAACGCTCTGACGGCTTGGGTAAATGAAGAATCTCTTCACGAACAGGGTTGCCGGAAACAATGGCTTTTTTGCCGGCCCTTTGAGCACATTCTCCGTCAAAACCACACATCACAGCAGAAGCCACGGGCATCACGACACGCACGCTCATGAGGCTTCCTGCATCGCAATTCATCATCACTAATGGTTTACCTTCGGCTCGCGCTCCAAAGGCTGCCGGCACGGCAATGTAGCCACCGGTTGAAAAGACGACATCTGCATCCCGATCATCAACAATTTCTTTGGCTTTAAAACAGGATTTCACCAACTTGAACGCGCCTTTAATAGCATGACCCAAGCCTTTACCACGCATACCCGTGAAATCCAATGCATCGAAATCAATGCCACGTTGACCGACCAATCGACCCTCCATACCCACAG
This sequence comes from Sutterella sp., assembly GCA_019418235.1. Taxonomy (GTDB): domain Bacteria; phylum Pseudomonadota; class Gammaproteobacteria; order Burkholderiales; family Burkholderiaceae_F; genus Aphodousia. The sequence continues at coordinate 14,408 of DYCH01000021.1, read as the reverse complement.
GCGTTCCGATCCACGAAACGGTCCAACCGCGTTTTTTCAATTCTTCAGCTACGGCCAACCCAGGCATCACATGACCGCCCGTGCCCGCTGCGGCAATAATCAAATGGTTTCGATCACTCATTCTCTTCTCCGTTTACCGCGCATTAACAAGCGGTTTTCATAATCAACTCGAACCAACAGCGCCAACGCACATAAGGTGATAACCAATGACGAGCCCCCGTAGCTCACCAAAGGCAACGTTAATCCCTTGGTTGGGAAAACACCAATGGCAACACCAATGTTAATTAAGGCTTGAACCCCAATCCAGAGTCCTACGCCTTGGGCAACCAATCCCGCATAGACCATATCCAAACGAACCGCTTGGCGACCGATTTCAAAAGCACTGCGAACAAGCCAATAAAAAAGACCTAAGACAACAGTAAACCCAAGCAATCCACACTCTTCACCGATCACTGCCAAAATAAAGTCGGTATGTGCTTCAGGCAAATAGTGCATTTTTTCAACACTGGCACCAAGTCCAACGCCAAAAATTTCACCACGCCCAAATGCAATCAAAGAGTGGGTTAACTGATAGGCTTTACCGATTTGGTTTTCCGGATCCCATGGGTTGAGGTAGGCAAACACACGAGCGGTACGCCAAGGCGATAGCACCACAGAAGAAATAATAGTGACCACTAAGAAGGTGCCGAGTGTGAAAATAATCTTCCAACTCAATCCAGCTAAAAAGACAATACCGATCACAATACTTGCGATCACAACCGTTGCCCCTAAGTCAGGCTGAATCGCTAATAACCCTGCAACGAAAAAGACGTAAGCGAGCACTGGCAAAAGAGCTCGCGTAATAGAGTGCATATAGGCTTGCCGCTCAATCGTAAATTTAGCGATCACTAAAACGGAAACAAATTTCACAACTTCTGAAACTTGCAAATTGACTGGACCAAAACCAATCCAACGCGTTGCACCATTGACGCTTTTACCTAAGCCCGGCACAAAAACCAAAAATAGGCAAATAATCCCTAAAACAGCCAAAGGGTAACTCAAGCGTTCCCACTTATCGATGGGCACGTTAAAGACGCACCAACCCGCAAAAATACCAACCCCCATGTAAATAAGGTGTCGGAGAATAAAGTGGTATTCACTCGTTTGGTACTTCGGTGAATCAGCAAGAGAAATGGAAGCGGAGTAGACCATGATTGCGCCAATCACCAAAAGCGCCGCAATCGTTCCTAACAAAGAATAGTCAACGCTGGAGACCGAGCCAAAGCGTCGACCTTGGCCCCACTTTTCAGGTTTCGTGTTTTGACTTTTAAAAGGATTTTTAAACTGGAACATTCGACCGAAAATCAGTTCTTTTGCAGCGCACGGGCGCTTTCAATAAAAATTTCACTTCGTTGAGCGTAGTCTCTAAACATGTCCCAACTGGCGCATGCAGGTGACAACAAAACATAATCACCTTTTTTGGCCATTTGAGCGCACATTTGCACTGCCTCTGGCAACGTTTGAGCCTTTTGCACAGGATAAGTCGCACCAGTCAATGCTTTTTCGATCATGGGAGCATCGCGACCGATCAAGACTGCGCCACGCGCATGAAGAGCCATGGATTGAGCAATCGGCGAAAAATCTTGACCTTTACCGTCACCACCTAAAATGACCACCATCTTCTTACCAGTGGCTCCCAAACCTTCCAAAGCCGCCACCGTTGCACCAACATTTGTTCCCTTACTGTCATCAATGTAATCGACACCATCAACCGTCAAAGCGTATTGAACACGATGGGCTTCACCCGTGTAATTGGAAAGTGCACGAATAGCATCGGCTAAAGGCAGGTTAGCTGCATGGATTAAAGCCAATGCAGCAAGAGCATTCGTCGTATTGTGACGACCACGAATCTTTAAAGCCTCTTCTGGCATTAAACGTTGCAGAAGCTCTCCCGGTAACACCTTGCGCTTAGAAAGCGCAATAGAATCGTCTTCGTTGTAAGCGAGCCAAAATAACCCATCGTCTTTGACCAAACCCCATTGGTTATCACCTTCAGGGACAGATTCACCAAAAGTAGTAACGTGTGGGGCGTTGGCGTATTGCATAACGCTTGCGTCATCACGGTTAAGAACACGTACCGTTTTTTCCGATTGGAAAATGTGAGCTTTTGCGTCCATGTAAGCTTGCATGGAACCGTGCCAATCTAAGTGATCTTGCGTGATATTTAACAAAGCAGCAGCCGTAGGGATAAGCGTTTGAGTTGATTCCAATTGAAAGCTTGAGAGTTCCAACACCCAAACATCAGGCAATCGTCCTTCTTCCAGATAGCGATCCAATTCCGTTACAGCATTCGGGCCTATATTGCCGGCAGCAACAGCAAATTTGCCACTGGCCTCAGCCATCTTTGTCGTTAAAACTGTTGTCGTTGTTTTCCCATTCGTACCGGTAATGGCTAAAACAATCGGTTCGTATTGGCGTTCGTTTTTAAGGAGTTCTAATTCGCGAGCAAATAATTCAATCTCACCAAACCAAGGCAACTCCAACGCCTTAGCCTTAGAAATCAACGGAGCGACTTCAGAGTAATAAGGGGAAATCCCCGGTGAAATGACCACGAATTCAACGTCGTTTAACGACGCTTGTGCCTCTGAGAGAGGCTTAAATGTAAAAGCAGGCAAAGTCTGCAAGCGCTCCAATGACGGTGGCGTTTCACGCGTATCGGTTCCGACAACCTCATAGCCGCGCTTGATAAGGAATTGGGTGCAAGCAACCCCTGAAGCCCCTAAACCGATCACTAAAGCCTTGCTCATGACTTTCATCCTTTGATTAGCGAATCTTTAACGTCGACAAACCGATCAAAACCAAAATAAAGGTAATGATCCAAAAACGCGTCACCACTTGGGTTTCTTTCCAACCCTTTAATTCAAAATGGTGATGCAAAGGCGCCATCAAGAAAATACGACGACCACCCGAATAACGGAAATACGTGGTTTGAATAATGACGGAGAGCGTTTCCACCACAAAAATACCACCCATGATGGCTAACACAAATTCTTGACGCGTAATGACGGCAATCGTTCCTAATGCGCCACCCAATGCCAACGCACCAACGTCACCCATAAACACTTGAGCAGGATGAGCGTTAAACCATAAAAAGGCCAAACCGGCACCTGCTAAAGCGGCACAAACGACCACTAATTCACCGGCACCCGGAATGTGAGGAAAGAGCAAATAGTGAGCAAAGTCGTAACGACCCACTACATAGGAGAAGATCCCCAAAGCACTACCCACCATCGCACACGGCAAAATAGCCAAGCCATCCAAACCGTCCGTTAAATTGACAGCATTACTCGTGCCAACAATCACGATGTAGGTCAAAATAACAAAACCCACAATGCCCAACGGGTAAGCGAAATGCTTAAAGAACGGAATAATCAAATCCGCTTGCGAAGGCATTGTTAAAGGGAAACCCGATTGACACCAGCCGACAATCATGTCAATCACATGGATGTTGGTAGGAGCGGAAATGGCAAAGGCCAAATACACAGAAGCCAAACCACCAATTAAGGATAACCAGCCAAACTTTTCTCTGGCACTCATACCCTTGGGGTCATGATGAACAACTTTACGGTAATCATCAATCCAACCCACAGCACCAAACCCTAACGTGACAAACAGCACCACCCACACAAAGCGGTTACTTAAGTCCATCCATAACAACGTCGACAAGGCAATAGAGATCAAAATAAGCACACCACCCATGGTCGGCGTGCCATCTTTAACCAAGTGCGTCTTCGGGCCGTTATTACGAACGGCTTGCCCCACCTTCATTGCCTTTAAATATCGAATGGTAGCGGGACCGGCAGCAAAACCGATAAACAACGCCGTCAAGGCCGCCATCACTGCTCTCAAGCTCAAATAATTAAAGACTTGAAAAGCACGAATATCTTCCCCTAACCACTGGAAAAGTTCCAATAACATTTAAATTGTTCCTTTCTTGAATTCTTTAACGCTTCTCGGGTTCGACCAATGCCTTCACAGCCAAATCGAGTCGCATACTGTTGGAACCCTTGACCGAAATAGAACGATAACGATCTTTAATTTCCAAAAGTTTATTGAGAAATCCCTTGCGTTCACTTTCCCAAATGACCTCTGCCTCGGGCTTTAACTCGCGGAATTTCTCATAAGCAAATTTCATTGCACTACCGGTTGTTATAAAACCGTCAATGCCTTTTTGGACAGCATACGCGGCGATTTCCTCGTGATACTCACGCGACTTTTCGCCTAACTCCAACATATCAGCGGCTACCAACAAACGCGGTGCCGGCATTGAAGCCAAAATGTCAATACTGGCTTTCATGCTGTCAGGATTGGCATTATAAGCGTCATCAATCACTGTATAACGATCTGTCGTGATAACGGCACCTCGTCCCTTAATCGGTTCAAAGGCTTCCAACCCCTTAGCAATCACATCGGTTGATAAACTCAAAGATAACGCGACAGCGGTGGCACCTAACGCATTTTTGAAATTATGTTCTCCACGAACTTTCAAATGAGCCTTGAAAGCGCCGACGGGCGTTTTAATTTTCACGTCCATCCCAACATTGGTCGGCGTCATCGTACCGGTCACATCAGCTTCATTCGGTAAGCCAAACGTCACGATCTGAGAGTTTTGAGCCATTTCAAGCCAAATATTCTTGCACTCATCGTCAAACGGAATGACGGCTGTACTTGCCGGCATCATGTGACGGAAAATTTCGCCGTTTTCACGAGCTGTGGCCTGAACCGTTTGCATAAATTCTTGGTGTTCACGCTGGGCGTTTGTCACAATGGCGACATTGGGTTGAACAAGACCTGCCAAATAGCGCATTTCGCCCACATGATTCATACCGGTCTCAATCACTGCTGCTTCATGCTTTTCACGCAAACGCCACAACATCAACGGCACACCAATGTCATTATTGAGATTGCCCTGAGTCGATAAAGCGTGATCTCCGTAGTGTGCTTTTAAGATGGAAGCAATCATTTGAGTGGTAGTCGTTTTACCGTTACTGCCCGCTACAGCCACCATACTAAGCGCTTGCTTACTGCGCCAATAACCCGCACTAGCCCCAAGCGCCAATTTCACGTTATTGACAACAATTTGAGGCAACGGACAGTTAACTTCATGATCAACCACCAAGGCGACAGCGCCTGCGTGCATGGCTTGCATCACAAAGTCATGACCGTCAAAACGATCACCCTTTAACGCAAAAAAGAGCGTTCCGTTCGTGACGGTGCGTGTATCGGTTGAAACCGAACTAAAGGGGACATCACTGCCTAAGAATTTTGAACCCGGCAACAAATTGGCAAGGTATTTGACTCGCATTAAAGAGTCAGCTGGCGTTACTTTCATCCATTGTGCATTGTGCACTTCCACCTTGTCGCTAAACGGATGCTTAACCCCTTGGATATCCTGATAGAGTTCGTGACCTTTGCCGGCCACCAAAATAATATCTTCAGGTGCTGCCGTATTGACCGCTTTATGAATAGCTTCACGGCGGTCTTCAATCACCACGTAAGGATGACCGTCTTCTTTCATGCCGGCTACCATTTGAGCCAAAATGTCAGCAGGATTTTCCGTACGAGGATTATCGCTCGTTAAAACCACACAATCGGCCATTTGTTGGGCAATGCTTGCCATGATCGGACGTTTACCGCTATCACGATCGCCACCAGCACCCACAATCACCCAAAGTTTTCCTCGACGAGCTCTCACAATCGGGCGAAGAGCTAACAGCGCCTTTTCAACAGCGTCCGGTGTATGACTATAGTCCACAACACCTAAAGCCGTCCGTTCGTGCTTAACTAATTGCATACGACCGGCTGGCGGCACCAAATGGGGCAACAACGGCAATATCGTTTCGATGGCATAACCCTTGGCCAAAGCAACACCAATTACACCCAGAAGGTTCGAAATATTGAATTCGCCAAAAAGATGAACGGACAAATGATGACGATTGCCTTCATAGACTAAATCAAATTCCATCCCGTCTTGCATTGCACGAATGTTTTCTGCAGCAATGCAATGCGTACCGGGCAAAGGTAAAGTCCCTTGCGTTGTCGTCACAAAACACTTCACACCACGACAAACGCAGCGTTCGGCAAGGCGCAAACCGGCTTCATCATCAATATTGATGACACTGCTACGCAATTGAGGCCAATCAAACAAAATGCCCTTTGCGTCTTCATAGGCCTGCATATCGTGGTGATAGTCAAGGTGGTCGCGACTCAAATTCGTAAAGACTGCAACATCAAAATGCGTACCTTGAAGTCGGCCTTGTTCCAAACCGATGGAGCTTGCTTCAACGGCAAATGCTTTGGCACCAGCCTTTGCCAAATCGCGGAACAAGCCCTGCAAAGAAGCGGCATCAGGCGTCGTTAACGGTGCTGACGGAAAGGGTTTTCCTGCCATCGTGCACCCGATCGTTCCAATGGCAGCACAAGGTTCTTCCAAAGCCGTTAATAATTGAGAGACCCAATGAGAAGTCGTCGTCTTACCGTTAGTTCCCGTAATACCCACACCAAACAAATCTTGCGTCGGGTGACGATAAAACTCTGCAGCAAAATTCCCAAGATATTTGGATAACTCGGGCACAGCAATGGCTGGCACCGCATAAGTGCGACGAATGCCGTCATCTTCATACACCACGGCCGTTGCTTTTTGAGCGGCTTGCTCTAAGAATTGTCGACCGTCAACGTGTAAACCGGGGACCGCAATAAAAACATCACCCGCACCAACGGTGCGGGAGTCCAAAACAAGACGTTTAGCCTCAGGGGCTAAACGCTTTAATAAATCAACGTAATTCTTGATATTTGCAATCATTGTGCACTCTTAGCCAACACACCTCGGCCGGCAATCATCATAGGATCATCAGGATTAACGAGCATTGTCTGCAGTGCAGACTCAACAATTTCCCCAAACACGGGAGCGGCCACCACGCCACCGACGTGACCAGCATCCTTCGGTTCATCAATCATCACTGCCACCACCAAACGCGGTTGGGTAGCAGGGGCCAAACCAACGAAAGAAGCCACATAGTCGCGGACATACTCACCGTTTTTAACTTTATAAACTGTCCCCGTCTTGCCGGCTACCGTATAACCCGTCACTTTCAAGCGAGAAGCTGTCCCACCGCGGTGCACAGTTGTCATCATCATGGCTCGCATTTGTCGTGCCGTTTCCGGTCGATAAATTTGCTCACCAGCGGCCGCATGATCTCGCTTCATTAAGGTCAACGGAATCACATCACCGTTGCGGGCAAAAACAGTATAGGCTTGCGCCAACTGCATCAAAGAGGTTGACAAACCGTAGCCGTAAGAAACCGTTGCTTGTTCCACCGGTCCCCAAGTCTTCGCAGGACGTAAACGTCCGGCCACAACACCGGGGAAACCGACTTGCGGCGCTTGACCAAAGCCTAAACGCGTGTACGTATCCCAAAGCACTTGAGGGGGAATTTGCAAAGAAATCTTCACCGTGCCAACGTTCGAGGACTTAGCAATCACCTGCGAAACCGTCAAAAGGCCAAAGTCTTTGCTATCACTAATTTTCCGGTCAGCCACAACAATCTGACCCGGTGCGGTCTGAATCAAACTGTCCGGACGAACAATACCCAAATCGATAGCCTTGGCAATTGAGAAGGGTTTAACGGTGGACCCCGGCTCAAACGTATCAGTCACAACACGATTACGGATCCGATCCCAAGCAAACGTACTTCTGTCGTTGGGATCAAAAGCAGGCCAACTGGCAAGCGCCAAGATTTCACCCGTAATCGAGTCAGCGACCACGGCAGCCCCGGCCTTGGCACTGTGTTTTTCCACTGCGCGCTTAACGGCACTATAGGCAATAAATTGAATACGAGAGTCAATCGAAAGATGCAAATCTTTACCGGGCACCGGCTCTTGAGCCCAAACTTCTTCGATCACGTGCCCCAAACGGTCACGAATCACACGACGTTGCCCATTTTGACCGGTTAACGTCTTATCGTTTGCTAACTCAATACCTTCTTGTCCGTGATTTTCTCGATTGTTAAAGCCGACAATGTGAGCAGAGAGCTCGCCACCGGGGTACTGACGCTTAACATCAGGTGTATAGGTCAGACCAGAGATTTGCATCGCTTGCACCTTGCGAACCGTTTCCATGTCCACTTGGCGTGCAATGTTCACCCAAGCATTGGGTCGTGCCAAACGCTTTTGTAAAGTGTTTTTAGAAACACCGAGTAATTGACTCAGTTGTGCAATCTCATTGGGAGTAATTTCAACCAAATTGGTCGTTGCCCAAATCGAACGAGCAGGCAAAGAGGCCGCCAAAACAACACCGTTGCGGTCAAAGATTTGCCCTCGACCAGCTGTAATATCGAGCGTTTTTGCGTAACGAAATTCCCCTTGACGTTGCAAAAATTCCGTATTGAAGCATTGCAGGTAGACCGCTCGAAGGAAGCAAATCGAGAAAACCGATACTAATGCAAACAAAAGGAAGTGAGAGCGCTTTTGAGAAATTTCTGTTGTACGCCAGTCTTTTTCACGTTCAGCTGCGCGCTTTTGACGCTTAGGCGAGCGGTCTTCGTTCCAAAAAGACGAAGCCTTTTGCTTAACCGCCTCTTTTAATTGTTCAAACAAGGGAGTGTTTCTCATTTCGAGCCCTCCCCTTGACGCTTGCGTGTTACGAAGTGCGGCACCGGTTTGGGCTGCAGGATGACGGTATTTTCATTACGCGCGGCCTCAAGTCCCATCTCTGTTGCGGTTTCAGCAATATAAGCAGGCAACGTTGCCTTAGCTAATTCAATTCGTAACTCTTTAGATTCGTCTTGCAGACGGCGACCATACTCTTGCTCTTGTTCAATGGTGATCGTCAACTCGCGTACTCGGTACTGCGAGTTCACAATCAACACGGCTTCAGTCACCAATGAAACGGTAAGCAAGCCAATGCCGATCATCAAAAAGTGCTTACGAATAAACATCAAATTGAGATATTTCAGCATACCCCATCCTCCACACGAGAACGGGTCGCTACTCTCAAAATAGAGCTACGAGCTCGAGGATTTTCAGCACATTCTTCTTTGCTAGGCAAAATTCGGCGAACATCACGCAAAAGCGGTTGCGGTAACTGATCCGGTCGAAGCGGTAAACGAGGATCGATATCACGTTCGGGATGCGCAGCTTTGTCAAAGAAGCGTTTAACAATACGGTCTTCCAACGAGTGGAAAGTAATAACAGCAATTCGCCCGCCATCTTTGACTACATCCATTGCACCATTGAGTGCATGTGTTAATTCGTCCAATTCACTATTAATGTGAATACGAATCGCCTGGAAAGTACGCGTGGCGGGATTTTGCGTCGGATCCTTTTTATTCATAGGAACAACGCCGGCAACCAACTTGGCTAGCTGTTGTGTCGTCGTTAACGGAGTTTCGTCACGTGTTTGGCAGATCGTTTTGGCAATCTTTCGGGCAAAACGCTCCTCGCCCAAATCAGAAATAACATTGGCAATTTCACGTTCTTGAGCGCTAGCGAGCCACTGAGCAGCCGTCATCCCCGTCGTCGTGTCCATCCGCATATCAAGCGGCCCATCCATGCGGAAAGAAAAACCGCGAGAGGCATCGTCAATTTGAGGACTTGAGACTCCAATGTCCATGAAAACACCGTCAACTTCGGTCACGCCTAAAGCCAAGAGCTTCTCTTTTAATTGAGAAAACGGTGCATGAATGATCGTAAAACGTTCGTCTTTAATTTCTGCGGCTGCAGCAATAGCTTCCGGATCTCGATCGAACGCAATCAAACGACCCTTGAGACTTAAAGATTCAAGAATAAGACGAGAGTGACCGCCACGACCAAAAGTCGCGTCTACATAAATACCATCAGCGTCGTGCACCAATTCTCGAGGTGCTTCCTCTCGCATAACGGAGAGGTGAACGAAGGGCTTATTCATTTCCGTCCTCTCCTTACAAAACAAATGACTCTAATTCAGGCGGTAAGCCCTTAGCCATTTCACGATCCATGTACTCGGAATAATGGCCTTGATCCCAAAGTTCAAAGTGATTACCAACGCCAACAAAGGTCACTTCTCGATTCAAACCGCAAAGGGTTCGCAGTTCACTGGGAATCAAAAGACGACCAGCAGCATCAACCTTAACCGTCACGGCACAACCTAAAAGTCGACGCTGGAAGGCTCGCAACGCATAGGGCAGTTGCATCAACTTTTCACTTAACTCTTTCCACTGAGGTTGGGGGTACAGCAATACACAGCCGTCAGGGTGGCACGTTAAAGTAACTTCGCCATCGCAAGACGACAAAAGGCTCTCGCGATGCCGCGCAGGCAACGAGAGACGTCCTTTGACATCCAAGACTAAGAGCGACGTTCCTTGAAACATAAGGCTCACCCGAAAAAAAACTTCCCCTTCTGGTGCAGAAAATCGGGAGCCTCAATCCACCTTGAGGCACCTACTCCCACTTTTTCCCACTTTCTTACACCTCAATTTATATTGCAAGTGCTTGTTAGTCAAGGCAAGTTGCTAAATTTCGGAAGTTTTTTTGTAATTCAATTTGTTTTGCTTATTTTTTGTGCAAAAGAAAAGAGGCGGGTTCGAAAACCCACCTCCCAATGAAAAGTTAATATCAATACAAATTACAGATGATTTGCTTTTTCGATATTAAGTTTGATACGACCGTCAACGGCAATGCCTTCACCATTTTTTTCACTGATAATCAACGGATTGATATCAAGTTCTTCAATGGCGGGGAAGTCGCCGACCAATTGAGACAGGCGCAAGAGGCACTCTTGTAATTGCGGCATCTGTGCAGGGGTCGTACCACGAGCACCCTGTAAAAGACCGTAAGCCTTGACGCCCGTGATCATGTCCATGGCATCTTGATCCGTAAGCGGAGCCATGCGGAATGTCACGTCCTTCATCACTTCGATAAAGACACCACCAAGACCGAACATCATCATGGGGCCAAATTGCGGATCCGTTGCAATACCGCAAACCATTTCACGGTTGCCCTTGACCATTTCTTGAATGATCACGCCTTCAAGACCTTCTAAGAGATTGCGTTCACGCAACTTCTCAATTAAGTCTGCATACTCCGCACGCAAAGCCTCTTCGCTTTGGATATTCACACGCACGCCACCGACGTCGGTTTTGTGGGAAGTCGTCTTACTCGTCATCTTCATCACAACGGGATAACCGATGCGATTGGCCAGTGCCACTGCTTCTTCAATATCCTTGGCAAAACCGGATTGGCAGATGCGGATACCGTAAGCTTGAAGAACATCCATGCTCTCGCGAGTCGTCAATTGATCGCGACCGTCGTCTAAAGCGGCTTGCATGATGGACTTGGCCAATGTCTTATCCACATCGTAAACGGGCGTTACGCCATCGGGCTTTTGCGTCCAAAGACGTTGTTGGTTCAAACGGTTTAAACCATCGACGGCTTGTTCGGCATACATAAAGAACGGAACATTAACGTCCATGTCAGACAATTGCTCAAAGAAACTGCTCGTTGTCATGAAAACGCCCACAATCGGCTTTTGCGGATTGGCAGCTTTTATTTCCATTACGGCCTTGGCAACATCAATGTCTTTCAAGCCCAAGAACGGAAGATAAATGACAACAATCATGTCAACATTGTCATCGGCAATGACCGTTTCAAGCGTCTTTTTGTAGTGCTCAATCGGAGCAGAAGCAATCATGTCCACTGGATTTTTAACAGAAGCGGCAGCCGGCAAGAAACTACGCAAAGTCGCCTTTGTTTCTTCCGTTAATTGCGCCATTTGCATACCATATTCACAGACTGCATCCGTTGCCATGATGCCAGGGCCACCAGAATTAGTCACAATGGCCACGCGGTCACCCTTGGGGATCGGACAGTTAGAGAACACTTTAGCCGTTGCAAACAAATTCTCAAGCGAGTATTCACGAATGACACCGGCTTGCATCAAAAGAGCATTGGCCGCCTTATCGGCACCGGCCAAAGAACCTGTATGAGAAGAGGCGGCTGAAGCGCCTGCTGCAGAACGACCGGCCTTTAATGCCAAAATCGGTTTTTTCTTAGAAATTCGCGTTGCCAATTGACGGAAGTTGGCGGGATTTTGGATAGATTCCATGTAAAGCAAAATTTGCTTCACGTCTTCATCGTTTTCCCAATATTCCATGGCCGTTTCAGCGTTGACATCCGCTTGATTACCAATGGAGATAAATTGAGCAAAACCGAGATTAAGATCCTTCAAAATATTGAGGATGCCACCGCCCAATGCGCCGGACTGAGAAACAAAACCGATGTCACCACGTTGAGGCAAGCTTTCGGCAAAGCAACCATCCATACGAACAGAAGGATGAGTATTAACAACACCCAAGCAGTTCGGTCCGACACAACGCATGCCGTATTCGCGCACCTTCTTTAATAAGGCTTGTTCAAGCTCCATCCCTTCGTGGCCCGTTTCTTTAAAGCCAGCTGAGATAACGCACAAACCGCCAATGCCCTTTTCATGGCATTGATCAATCGTTTGCAACACAAATTTAGCGTTTACTACGATGATCGCAAGATCGACTTCACCGGGAATATCCAATACAGACGGATAGGCTTGCAAACCTTCGATGATGCCACCCTTGGGGTTGACCGGATAAATATCACCCGTAAAACCATATTCTTGAAGGCGCTTCATGATGTCTGAGCCAATCGTGTGGGGTTTCGTGGAAGCACCCACCACAGCGATGGCACGGGGTTTCATGATCTTGTCTAATTGAGTCATTGGCAAAACCTCTATTCGGTTGTCGAAAAGTTATGTGTTGATAATACAGGTTAATAGGCGTTTTTGGCTTGTCCTTTCGGATGATGTTTCTTAACTTTTCCAAACATCAAAATTTACTTGTTTCACACACTTTCCTTTCGCTTGAGTACAATGTGCAAAATTACTATTAACTGATTGATTTTCTTTATGCAATCCCCAAACCCTGAAGCGATCGTTGCTGATCACAATGCACTGATTGAGCAAACCCTTTCTCAAATCAGCCTAACCAATCTGCCATTTTGGATTCAAGCGGCCTCTATTGTCGTTGCTGTCTTTTTAGGTTGGATTCTTGCTCGTCGCATTAATACGACTTTAAAAATTATTAACATTCGTTGGAAAAGTCCTGCGATTACCCATCGTTGCGTCCATTTTCTGTTGACTCTGGCGCAACGAGTTACCTTCTCTGTGTTTAGTGGCCTTGTTCTTTTCATCATCTCGTATGTCGTGAAAGAATTGGGATTGTTGGATCCCAATGCCAAACTCTATGCACTGATTCTTGCCTACCGACTCTTGTACGCATGGGCCATTTTTGTCGTTGCCGTTGAATTTTTGGTCATTCTCTTTGATGGCCGCATGCCACCTAAAGTTAAGCGCTTTATCTACACCACGTTCTGGAGCTTGGCCGTCTTACACTTTTTTGGCATCCTCTCTCCCATCGTGGAACAAATGCAAAGTATTGCTTTGCCCATCGGTGGCGGCAAACTCACTCTTTGGACGCTGTTGGTTGGTGTTTTAACAGTGATGTTGGCGGTAGCTATCGCCAACTGGTTAAGCAAGCAATTAGAAATTAGCATTTATCAGTCAAAAGATATTAATGACAATCTCAAAATTGTTTTGGCAAGAATCTTACGCGTTGCTCTTTTTACCCTTGCGATCTTAATGTCCTTGTCTTCCGCCGGAATTGACTTAACCATCCTTTCCATCTTCGGTGGTGCTGTCGGTGTCGGTTTGGGCTTTGGTTTACAAAAGATTGCGTCCAATTACGTTTCAGGTTTCATTATTTTATTCGACCGCTCCATTAATATCGGTGACATGATCGAGGTGAACGGCTTTAGCGGCAAAGTGACGCAAATTAACACCCGCTACTCCGTTGTTCGCAACTTGCGTGGCGAAGAAATGATCATCCCGAATGAAAGTTTCGTGAGCGAAAAGGTTAAGAACTTCTCTCGCACGGAACGCTCGTTAGTGACCTCTGTCGATGTCAGTATTGATTACAGTGCCGACGTTGAAAAAGCCTTGGCCATTATGGTGGATATTGTCAGCTCTCAACCCCGTTTGGTCGCCACTCGTACACCTAGCGCCATTGTGACCAATTTCGGTGCTGACGGCATTGATTTGCGTGTGAACTTCTGGGTTGAAGATCCTGATAACGGAACCGGTTTGTTGAAATCTAACATCATGAGACAAATCCTCATCCGTTTTGCAGAGGCCAATATCTCCATTCCGTACCAAATTCGCGATTTGCGTTTGACGGGCGAATTAAACGTCAAGCACGCAGAAAACGATACAAAGACCCAAGCGTCTTAATTCATTCGACGGTCATCTGACACCAAGGGGGTGTTGCAAAAGTCAGTTTTAAACTGAATTTTAGTGACACTCCTTTTTT
>DYCH01000020.1 GCA_019418235.1 Sutterella sp. | reverse complement strand
CAATAAAGGTGTGCGTGGCGGATTCCCCCACCACTTCAAAACCCTTAATCGTCATTTTGATAACAACACGGTTAAGCATGCGCGTTGCAATCAACAAATTTGCGCCTTCTCCCAAAATAAAAATGGGAAGGTTTTCTGCTTTAGCAAAGGCAATGGCATTTTTTAAGGATTCAACATCCTCTGCCGTTGTCATGAAGCGCGCCGTTGCCTCAACCCCCATCGTATTAAAGGGCTTTAAATTCACATTACTTTGCATGAAGTAACCTTTCTTGAATACGTTCGATGACGCTTAATTCATCCAATCGATTGTCTTGCATTAACTCTTCAAGCGTCCCTTGACCCACAAAGTGATCACCGATACCTAACAGTAGCGTTTCACAAAACAAACCCGCTTCGCTGATGACTTCAAGTACCGCGCTACCGGCGCCGCCCATCACCACCCCGTCTTCGGCGGTAACAATCAAATCATGGGTTTTGGAAATCTCAATCACCAAGTCTTTATCCAACGGTTTAACAAAACGCATATCGACTAGCGTTGCATCAAGCTTTTCAGCAACACGTTTCATACGCTCGACCATTAAACCAAAACCTAAAATGGCAATACGTTGGCGATCAACAGTGCACTCACGAAGAACCTTAGCCTTACCTACTTCGATGGTTTCAAGAGCTTCTTCTTGAGCAACACCTGGGCCTTTGCCTCGCGGATAACGAACGGCCGCGGGCGTTTCCATCCGATAAGCTGTCGTTAACATCTTTCGACATTCGTCTTCGTTTGAGGGTGTCATCACCGTCATATTCGGAATGCTTCGCAAAAACGCAATATCAAACATCCCTTGGTGCGTTTCACCGTCTGCGCCAACTAAACCGCCTCGGTCAATGGCAAACATCACAGGAAGATTTTGGATCGCTACGTCGTGCAAAATTTGGTCGTACGCGCGTTGAGCAAAGGACGAATAAATGGCCACCACGGGCTTTATACCGTTTGTAGCAAGTCCCGCCGCATAAGTAACCGCGTGTTGTTCGGCAATGGCCACATCACGGTAGCGAGTCGGGAAACGCTTTTCAAATTCGACAAGACCGGAGCCCTCGCGCATGGCGGGCGTAATGGCATAAAGCTTCGGATCGCTTTGGGCCATATCACAAACCCACTTTGAGAAAACTTCCGTGTAGGTCGGGTGTTGTGCATCAGGAGCCTTTTCAATAATGCCTTCGTCAGGATCAAAAGGTCCCACACCGTGATAGAGCGTCGGATTAGCTTCTGCCAACTTGTAGCCCTTTCCCTTTTTGGTGGAGATGTGTAAGACCATGGGACCTTGGAGTTGCTTAATGTTTTGCAACACCGTCACCAGCGTCTCAATATCATGACCGTCCACCGGGCCATAGTAATTTAAGTCGTAGGCAGAGAAAAGCGTTGAGTGAGGAGCGACAAAATTAACCGTGCGTTGCTCCATGCTCTTAAAGAGATTCCATAGTTTCGGAACCGGTTTTAAAGCTCGTTTTGAGAAATCTCTCGCATGAGAGAAAGTTGAACCCGATACAAGCTTTGCCAAATGATGATTTAAGGCGCCGACAGAAGGTGAAATAGAACAGTCATTGTCGTTCACAATGATGAGTAAACGTAAACCGTCTTTATAGGTGCCAGCATCGTTTAATGCTTCAATGGCCATACCGCCCGTTAAAGCGCCATCTCCGATCACAGCAATGTGCCATGACTCTTTATCACCATTGAGTTGAGCAGCTACAGCCATACCGAGAGCTGCTGAAATAGACGTTGAACTATGAGCCGTACCAAAAGCATCGTGTTCACTTTCACAGCGCTTCGGAAAACCCGAAAGGCCCTTAAATTGACGCAAAGTATCAAAACGATCTTTTCGACCCGTAAGCATTTTGTGCGCATAGGCTTGATGGCCCACGTCAAAAATGATTTTGTCTTTGGGCGAATCGAAAACGTAATGCAACGCCACGGTTAAATCCACTGCGCCTAAAGAACTGGCTAAGTGTCCTCCCGTTTTAGAAACGGCCTCAACCATCTTGTCACGCAAATCTTGCGCAACCGTCGGCAACATCTCAGGAATCAGACGCTTGAGGTCTTCGGGCGAATTGATCTTATCCAATAATCCCATACGACCCCCTAGTGATCTCTGTTCATGATGTATTGGGCAATCTCACGCAAACGAAGCGTTTTGCCTTCCATACCCGGCAATGCGTCAATGGCATCCAATGCATCAAGCGCGTCCTTTAATTGAGTTTGAGCCATCTCTCGGGCCTTGTCCACACCCAATAAAGAAACATACGTAGGTTTATCGTTTGCCGCATCTTTACCGGCCGTTTTACCTAAAACTTTCGTATCGGCCGTAACATCCAAAACATCATCAATCACTTGGAATGCCAGACCAATCGCCGTAGAGTACGCCGTAATCAAGCCAATTAATTGCGGTTGCGGTAACGTTTGACCGCCATAAAGCCCCATCAAAGCTGAGGCTCGAATCATGGCTCCCGTCTTCATGCGATGCATTAAGGTAAGCGTATCCAAATCAAGCTTGGAGTTAACCGACAACAAGTCCACCGCTTGCCCCCCGCACATACCGGCAGGGCCCGCAGCGGTCGCTAAAAGTTGTACCAATACTTTGATTTGTTCAGCAGGCACCGCTGCTTGAGTAAGTTCGAAGAAGGCTTGAGCTTGAAGCGCATCGCCCGCTAACATCCCCATCGCTTCGCCGTACTTGCGATGCGTCGTGAGCTTTCCGCGACGCCACATATCGTTGTCCATGCAGGGCATGTCATCATGCACTAAGGAATAACTGTGGATATATTCAACAGCCAAAGCGATGTGATCCAATGCCTTTTGATCGGCACCGACCAATTCACCGGTTGCATAGACCAACAACGGACGAATGCGTTTGCCACCATCTAAAACGGCATAACGCACGGCTTCATTCAGTTTCCAAGGAAGACGGTTTTCGGGAGGCAAGGCGGACATAGCGCAAAACTCAAAGTGCTCTGCGCGCTCTTTGCTCCACTCTTTAAAGGACATCAAAACGGCACCTCTTCATCGAAACGATCATCAGCTTCTAACGCACTCAATTGACCATCGTCATCGAGCTTTTGAACAACTGTTTCTGCTTTACTCAGAAGCGTTTCGCAATGCTTTGACAATTCTTTACCGCGCGTATAGGCCACAACGCTTTCTTGAAGCGTCAACTCACTATTGCGCATCTTTTCAACAATCGCATCCATCTCTGCAAGCGCTTGTTCAAACGTCAATTCACTGACCGGTCTCATTTCACTCATTGCGAGCTCCCGAAAATCTATGTTTAACTAAATCATTTTAATGCAATTGCCCAATGTTTTCAGGAGAAACAAGAGGTTCTGAAAAGTACTTTTATCTCACCGTTTGGATTGAATCTGTCAAGACTCAAGGTTAAGATACGGCATTAACTTTTGAATTAACTAAAAATGAAATCTTTGTGGATGTTGTCTGCCTCATTTTTCTTTTCTTTGATGGCAGTCTTTGTAAAAATGGGGGCCTCTGACTTTGGCTCTCTGGAATTAATCTTTTACCGCTCCATTGCCGGCGTGGCCCTTTTGTACACCTTCATCCGCATGAAAGGTTTTACGATTAAGACCCCCTATCTTTGGGGGCACTTCAAGCGTAGCTTCGTGGGCACCGTTGCCATGTCGATTTGGTTTGTCTCGTTGACCATGCTTCCAATCGGCACGTCAATGACCTTGAACTACACCTCGCCCTTATTCATGGCCCTTTTTGTCTTTATCATGTCCCTTTATCGCAAAGAACCCATTCAATGGGGATTGATGGGGACCATTGCCTTGGGCTTTATCGGCGTCACCCTTGTTTTCCAACCTTCATTAGGTGCCGGTCAAGAGTTTGGGGCACTCTTAGCCCTGACCTCTGGTTTTTTAGGAAGCATTGCCTACTGGCAAATTAAAGAGTTAGGACAGCTTAACGAACCCTCTTGGCGCATTGTCTTTTACTTCACGGTTTTTGGAACTCTTTACGGCTTATTGGGTTGCTTACTTTTCGAAGGTGGCCTCTCCCCGATTAACGCCGACAACATTTGGTATTTGATTGGTATGGCCGTCTGCGCCACTTTGGCGCAATGCTCGCTTACGCTTGCCTTCGGTCAAGGCAATGTGCTGCTGTCTTCTTGTTTGCAGTTCTCTGCCATCGTGATTGCCGAACTCATGGGCGTGGTCTTCTTTAGCGATCCGATTAGCTTCATGACCTTCATGGGGATTTTGGTCATTATGGTCGCGGGCGTTGCCGCCTCAATGCTCACTCGCAAAGCCAGTAAAAAATAGAAGACTTTTTTGCGAGTTGTTAGGAAAATGTATTTAAGGAAACAATTTAACTCTTTGTTTTTATTGAAAATATAAACTAAAAGATGTTAGCAACGCCCTTGTTCTGAAACATTTGGTTTCCTCCGTATGCATTTATTCACTGCATTTCAGAAAGGAAAGTTCTAAAGTTAGAAGCGTGAGAGACAAGCATAGCTGGTCCTCCGGAACAAGAGAAGAGAGAGTTAGGGCTGGGACGCAAATCCTAGCCCTTTTTTTATATGCCTCAAGTGCGGCAGTCACGAGTTTGAAACACTTCGTGACGAACGTTCATACAGTCGGTCAAAATTCGTTAGCATACCGATATTAACTATCTCATTAACCCACTCATTAAGGTTTTACCATGAAAAAATCTTGCGTTGTTTTATTAGGAATCGCAGCGATGGCATTAACGGCTTGTGGAGAAAAAGGCCCCGAGGGTAAGGGCGTAACGAAATTAGAAGGCACGTCTTGGCAATTGGTCATGGACCAAAAAGACAAGAAGGCTGAAGACTGTGAAAATTTAACCCCTAACATGGATTTTTTGGCTGACAATAAGGTCGCTGGTAGCTTAGGTTGCAACCTCTTTAATACGGCCTATAAGGTTGATGGTAAGAAGTTTACGTTTGAATTAGCCGCCACAACGCGTCGCATGTGTGACCCTGAAACCATGAAGGTAGAAAACCGTTTGAGCAAAATGTTGGGTGAAACGCGTTACGCTACTCAAGATGAAAAGAGCTTGAAGTTCTGGAACGAAAAGGGCGAATTGTTAGCCGAATATGAACCGGAAGTCCCGGGTGCATGCGAATAAGAAGCAAAGGTATTGATGAAAAAGTCCCCAAACCAGGGGACTTTTTCGTTTCTATAGAACTGTATTAGTGAGCACTTTCCCAACTCTCGCCGCTCCCCACTTCCGCTAAAAGGGGCACGGCTAAAGAAGCCACTTCTTGCATAAGTTTCGGCAACTCGGCCTTTACCACCTCAAGCTCTTCTTCGGGCACTTCAAGCACCAATTCATCGTGCACCTGAAGAACCAACAAGCTCTTTAAGCCCTTGTCTTCTAACCACTTTTGAACCGCAATCATGGCCTTTTTAATGAGGTCTGCGGCCGTGCCTTGCATCGGAGCATTAATGGCAGCACGCTCAGCGCCAGCCCTCACGGGAGCTTTGGAACTTTGAATGTCCGGCAACCACAAACGACGACCGAAGGCCGTTTCAACAAAACCTTGTTGGTGCGCCAATTCGCGCGTTTGTTCCATGTAGGTCTTAACACCAGGGTAGCGCGAGAAGTAGCGCTCGATGTAGTTTCGTGCGGCAGACGGTTCGATTCCTAAGTTTTGAGCCAAACCAAAAGCGCTCATCCCATAGATCAAACCAAAGTTAATTACCTTAGCCGTTCGACGTTGATCCGACGTCACTGCCTCTAGGGGAACGCCAAAGACTTCTGCTGCAGTGGCTCGGTGAATGTCCAAATTCTGATGGAAGGCATCCAAAAGCCCTTTGTCTTGCGACAAATGCGCCATGATGCGAAGTTCGATTTGTGAGTAGTCCGCCGAAACAATGACTTTACCGTGATCGGCCACAAAGGCTTCTCGCACGCGACGCCCTTCTTCGGTTCGAACCGGAATATTTTGCAAATTTGGATCGCTCGATGCTAAGCGCCCCGTCACAGCTGTTGTCTGACCAAAGGTTGTATGCACGCGCCCCGTTGTGGGCAACACCATCAAGGGCAATTTGTCCGTGTACGTGCTCTTGAGTTTGGATAAACGACGAAACTCCAAAATGATTTTCGGTAACGGGAAATCCAGGGCTAACTGCGTGAGCACGTCTTCATTGGTGCTATAACCACCCGTTGCCGTCTTCTTCGTCTTTGGCGGTACAGGAAGCTCTAACACTTCAAATAAAACGTGAGAGAGCTGTTTAGGGCTTGCCACGTTAAATTTTTGCCCTGCCATCTCGTAGCACTTTTCTTCCAATCGAACAATTTGGTCACCCAACGCATCGCTTTGCGCCCCCAATTGCATGGAGTCGATCAACACGCCGTTGCGTTCCATGATGAAAAGAACATTTTGCGTGGGCAATTCCACCGTTTCATAAATAGTCTTTAAGCCTTCATCACCTTGGATACGAGACAGCATCGCCTGCATGAGTTCTCGCGCCACTTGAGCGCGTTGGCAAGCGTATTGTGCGGCTAAATCAATTGCAACGGCATTGCTACTGAGCGCTTTAGCACCTTTACCCTTTACATCCTCTTCGGTCATGATGTCGGTCTTAAGCCATCGCATAGCCAAGTTTCCGATCTCATGCTTCATGTGCGCTTCGATGACATAGCTCATCAACGTCACATCGTGCGTTAAGACATTAAGATCAAGTTTTTCGTTTGCCAACACATGGCGGACAAACTTTCCTTCTGACGTGACTTTTAAAGCGTCAGAAGCTAACCAAGCTCCCAAATGCGTACGAACACTTTCAATCGAAGCGTTTTCTCCGGTGAGATGCTTAATCGGCACATAGACATTACGTTGCCCCAAGGAAAAAGCCAAGCCCGTCAAAGGCGCTCGCATACCTTCAGTGCCATCACTCATGACGCTCACGCCCACCACATCCGTCGCAGATTCAAGATCCTTAGAAAGGGCCTTTAAATCATCGTCCGAAGTAATGATCTGCACTTCTTGCGTTTGCGCCTGTGAGGTTTGCGCCGCATCTTCAACCGGGATGCTCGCAAAGAGGTCTAATGTTGCATCACCGGCGACACTAACTTTTTCAGCCTTTTTACGCTCTTCCTTTTGAACACTCTTGCGCTTACTTTGTTGCATCTCCCAACGATCATAAAAGCCCGTTAAAAAGGCATCATCCGGGTCTTTAAACGAGAGTTCCGTTAACCCTTGAGGTAAGTGCTCAGACAAATCGGCATCGGTTTTAATCGTGACCAAGTCGCGTGCCGTCGGCAAAAAGTTCATACCTTCGCGAAGGTATTCCCCAGCCTTTCCTTTAACTTCATCAGCGCGAGCCATCAAAGCGTCTAAATCACCAAATTCATTAATCCATTTGGCAGCCGTCTTCGGACCACACTTATAAATGCCCGGCACGTTATCAACGGCGTCCCCCATCAAGGAGAGGTAGTCCACAATACGTTCCGGCCCAACGCCAAACTTTTCCTTAACGCCTTCGGGGTCGAGCACTTGGCGTGTCATCGTATTAACGACCACAATGTCTTCAGTCACCAGTTGACTCATGTCCTTGTCACCGGTGGCAATAAAGACCTTCATGCCTTGGGCTTTGGCTTGACGCGCCAATGTCCCAATCACGTCATCAGCTTCAATGCCGGGCACTTGTAAGAAGGGCCAACCTTGAGCCTTCACCATCTCAAAAATCGGTTCGACTTGAGAGGCTAAATCCTCAGGCATCGGCGGACGATTGGCTTTATATTCTGTGTAGATCGTATTGCGAAATGTGGGACCGTGAGCATCAAACACACAAGCAGCCAAATCCGGTTTCACCATGTTTTTAATCATCTGCAACATGTTGGCAAAACCCTTGATAGCTCCGGTGGGTTCCCCCTGACTTGTTCTTAAATCAGGCAAACCGTGATACGCACGATACAAGTAATTTGAACCGTCAATTAACAAAAGCGTTGACATAATCAATCTCTGAGAAAAATACCCCAATACCTTAGCAAAAAATCACCGTGCCTAACGGCAAATCACACGCACTTAAACAATTTTTTTCTTCGAAACCACAAAAAGTAAAGGCAACCCAAAATTAACTTGAGTTGCCTTTAAAAGAAAGGATTCAAATATTATGGAATCCTTTGATTCTCTAATTAGTCACGAGCCTTACGAGCCTTTTCTGCAGCGCGTTGAGCTTGGGCCTTTTCATCCAAGTGTTGGAGATAGGCTTCATCGATATCGCCCGTCACATAGTAGCCGTCAAAGCAAGAGCTTTCGAAGTGCTTGATGTTCGGGTTCATATCACGCAAAGCAGCATCCAAGTCTTCCAAGCGTTGGTAAACCACGGCATCGGCTTCCAAAAGCTTAGCGACTTCTTCAGCGCTCTTACCGTCACCGCAGATCAATTCGCTGCGCGTCGGCATATCGATACCGTAGACGTTCGGGAAGCAAACACGCGGAGCGCCACTGGCGATAAACACCTTCTTGGCACCGGCTTGACGCGTCATGCGGACAATTTCCAACATGGTCGTGCCACGAACGATGGAGTCGTCAACCAACAACACGTTCTTGCCTTCGAATTCCACCGGCATGGCATTGAGCTTTTGACGAACCGTCTTCTTACGCGTGGCTTGGCCCGGCATAATGAACGTACGACCCACATAACGGTTCTTAATGAAGCCTTCGCGATACGGGAGGTTTAACTTTTGGGCCAATTGTTGGGCAGCCGGACGAGAGCTATCAGGAATCGGCATCACAACGTCGATTTCTTCCAACGGGATCTTACGAGCCACTTCATCGGCCAAGTATTCACCCAAGCGCAAACGAGCACCGTAAATAGAGATGCCATCCATGACGCTGTCGGGACGAGCCAAGTAAACGTATTCAAAAGCACAGGTCATCAATTCAGGATTTTCTGCGCATTGTTCAGTAAACATATTGCCTTGCAAGTCAAGCCAAATGGCTTCACCCGGAGCGACGTCACGTTCGAGCTTAAATTCTTGAGAGTCCAAAACGCAGGACTCAGAGGCAAACATGATGTCCGTGCCGTATTCTTCTTCCTTCGTACCGTAGCACAAGGGGCGAATACCGTACGGGTCACGGAAGGCCACCATACCCTTACCGGCAATCATAGCTACGCAAGCGTAAGAGCCCTTCACACGCTTGTGAACGCCACGAACAGCGTTGAAAATCACTTCCGGCGTCACCTTAGCATTGACCGTTAAGCGGGCCAATTCATCAGCAAACACCGTCAACAAAACTTCAGAGTCGCTACCCGTATTGATATGGCGACGATTGGAATCATAGAGTTCTTGCTTGAGTGTTTCGGCATTGGTGAGGTTACCGTTATGCACAAACATAATGCCGTAAGGAGCACTCACGTAGAAGGGTTGCGTTTCTTCGTTACTGTCGGTAGAACCTTGCGTCGGATAGCGTACTTGACCAATCCCACAGGTACCCGTCAAGTCATACATGTTGCGCGTTCTGAAAATATCACGAACCAAGCCCATGCCTTTGAATTGATGGAAGGTTAAACCATCGAGCGTTGCAATCCCTGCAGCGTCTTGGCCACGATGTTGCAAAAGCAACAAAGAATCGTAAATACGTTGTTGGACAGGTGCCTTAGAGTACAAGCCTACAATCCCACACATGATGTTCCACCTCTAGAGGTTAAAATTTAAAAATTCTTTACTTTCGCAAGTTTGCAATGGCTTCGGGCAAAAACGGCATAATCATATCAATGCCATTTTCCGCTAAAGGAATGCAAACAGAATGACGCCACATTTGCGTTGACGGAGCACTTGTCATCCCAGCCAAAAAGACAGCAGCACAGACAAACACCACCCCACGCAATAAACCAAAGACGCTACCTAAAATACGGTCTTCAGCGCTGATGTTGGCCACTTCCAACATCTTTCTTAAAAGTGTTCCTAATAAGCCCACGGCAAATACGCACATGACAGCAATAATAATGGCTGCCAAAATGGTCTTTACGGCCGGTCCCAAACTATCTAACGGGATTTTTGCGGCCAAATCCGGCGACCATTTAAGGGCAAAAACGATACCGACAACCCAGCCGACAATTGAGAGAATTTCACGAATCACACCTCGTGCCACCCCTACAATTGTAGATAGGCCCAACACAATCACAATGGCCCAATCCAATTCAGTCATTTGTTATTTCCTTTGTTGAGCGGCACGGTCTTTAGCAATCTGCTCGGCAATAAAATCGTTCTTTTGACGCACGGATTTTAATGCATCAGCAAGCGGATCTGCTGAGGAATTTGCCTTATTTTTTGTCGATTGTTTGGGAGATTTTGTAACAACCGGTGCAGCTTTTTGAGGCTCTACCACTGCTGGCTTCTTTTGAGGAGCTGGCTTAGGAGTGCTTACCGCTTGATTTACTTTAGGTTTTTGTGCAGGTTGCGCTTTTGTCGTTTGAGCTCCCGCTTGCTTACTCACCGCCTTTAAACTCGGTTGAGTGGCTAACTTTTGAACCTGACCGCTTGCTCGTTTTTCGGTTTGAACCGGCATATGCTGCACTTTTTGAGCATCCAAATACTGTGCGATCTTATCGGCTTCTGAGCGAGTGGCAAAAGGTCCCAATCGGACACGCCAAATCGTAGCGGACTTCTTTTGAACCTTCACAGAATAAACGGGGACATTGGCCGCCTGATAACGGGCCATTTCACGCATGGCACCGGGCTCACTGCTCGTTGCTAACACTTGAATAAAGAAATAGCTGTCAGAGGATACCGGTGCCGGTTGCTCCTCATTTTTAGGTTCAACCGTATTTTGCGACACTTGCTTGGGCTCGGTCACAATGGCAGGCTTATTTTCATCCACCACATTGGGCTGAGAGAGATCTTTAAGGGCAACCTGATCGGCGGGCTGATTTGAAGTATCGGCACTATTGACCGGAAACTCTAAACGTCCAAAAGGATTGCCGGGGATCGAAGGCAAACGCGTCTTGGCTTGTTGAGTCGTTTGAACATTTGGCTCAGAAAATAGCATCGGCAACGCAATTAAAAGCGTTGAGATAATAATTCCCCCTCCGATCAAGCGGTGACGAAGTTTTGTCTTTTGAATCAAGAGCTTTGTCTCATGATCCTGCGAGACCATCTTCTGCGTTTGAGTCGGATCAGCTACCCCATACTCGGGCAAAGACTGAGGGTTTTTATCTTCCATGGGCCTTAATGCACAAAATGATTAAGCGTTGCAGTCACCGTCACAAAAGAACCAAAAACAATAATTTTATCTTTGGAATCAGCCTCTTGTTGAGCAGCAACTAACGCCATCTCAATATTTTCAAACTCTTTGATTTTACCGTCTTTTACACCGGCTTCCAACATTGTTTTCTTTAACAATTCGCAACTTGCCCCACGAGGCGGTGGCAGAGAAGCGATGAACCATTGGTCAATTTGGTCTTGCATCAGAGTAATGACTTCATGCATGTCCTTATCAGCCAACATACCAAAAACAGCCAACGTTTTACCGCCCTTGGGTAATTGTGCGACATTTTTCGCCAAAACTACGGCGGCATGTGGATTATGACCAACGTCCAAATACGTCAACGGTTCATCTGCGACTTTTTGGAAACGTGCCGTGATTTTCACTTCACGTAACCCTTGAGCAATTTGTGCTTCAGTGACAGGTAATTGATCAAGCAACTCAGAAATCACCTGTAAGACACCAGCGGCGTTATCAATTTGATTAACACCTTCCAGAGCCGGTAACGGTAACGTCCAATTGACCTTGGCATTTTTAAACGTCATCGCACCATCAGCGACTGTGACATCAAAGTCTTTGACACGAGTCGTTAACTTTGCACCCATGGTAAGTGCCACTTCAAAAAGTTTTAAAGGCGGATTGGGATCGGCGCAAACGGCAGGCTTGTCTGCACGATAAATATGTGCTTTTTCCCAACCGATGCTGTCTCGAGTATTGCCTAAGAAAGCTTCATGATCAACACCAATGGTTGTCACAATGGATGCTGTTGGTTCCAACGCATTGATAGCGTCTAAACGACCACCTAGACCGATTTCCAAAATCACCACATCGGGATTGGCCTTTTGAAAAGCCAACAAAATGGCCAACGCGGTAAATTCAAAATACGTTAAACCGAGCCCATCACGCTTGGCATCAACTTCTTCAAAAGCTTCAACAAAAGTAGCATCTGCAAGTTCTTCACCATTGATACGACCTCGCTCATTAAAGCGAAGCATATGAGGTGACGTATGCACTGCCGTTGTTAAACCTGCTGCACGATAGATCGACTCCAACATCGCACAAGTACTGCCCTTACCATTGGTGCCACCCACCAAAATCACAGGGCAGTCAAAACGAATGTCTAACACTTCAAGCATTCGTTTCATGCGACCCAGGCCCAATTCGATCACAGTCTCGGGATGTTGGCTTTCGACAAAACTTAACCAATCTTGCAACGTTTGTTTTTGGCTCATTTTCTTCTTTCAAGCAAAATCGACCACGCCGAAGCATGGTCGACTGGCGATAGATTCAAAGTGAATTACTCAGCGTTCGTGTAACGCTTTTTCATCAACAAAGCAATCAACTCGGCGATGTTGGCGCGCATTTCTCGGCGGTCAACAATCATATCAATAGCACCCTTTTCCAAAAGGAATTCAGAACGTTGGAATCCTTCGGGCAACTTTTCACGAACCGTTTGTTCAATCACACGGGGACCTGCAAAACCGACCAATGCCTTGGGTTCAGCAATCACAATATCACCCATAAAGGCAAAACTTGCAGACACGCCACCCATCGTTGGATCCGTAAGCACAGAAATAAAGGGCAAATTTTCCTTGGCTAAACCAGCCACAGCAGCCGTTGTCTTTGCCATTTGCATCAAGGACAAAAGACCTTCTTGCATACGAGCGCCACCTGAGGCAGCAAAGCAAATGAAGGGACACTTCAAGCGCGTGGCTTCGGCCACACCACGAACAAAACGTTCACCTACAGCAGAACCCATGGAGCCGGCCATGAAGTTAAAGTCAAAAGCGGCAACAACCACAGGCAAACCACGCAACGTACCGTACTTAACAACCAAAGCTTCCGTTTCCTTCGTCTTAGCGATGGCTTGTTGGTGACGTTCAGGATAAGGTTTACTGTCAACAAAATTCAACGGGTCAACCGCACGAACTTCTTGCGCCAAATCCACTTGGTTTTTCGGATCAAGGAAATTTTCTACGCGTACTCGTGCGCCAATTCGCATATGGTGACCGCACTTCGGGCACACCATCAAAGAGTCGCGCAATTCTTCCGTGTAGAGCACTTGCTCGCAACTCGGGCACTTCGTCCATAACCCTTCAGGAATCGTGCTGTCTTTTTTCTTTTCAGTTCGTTGATTTTCGCGCTTATTAATGCGAGGCAACAAACGATCAATCCAACTCATTATCTTTCCTTTTCAATGGGCGCTAAGGCCTTTAAAACTTTTCCATTATACCAACGGGATAGTCCCAAATTGTGGGACTGTAAAGCGGAATGTCATACTCTTCGGGGTAACGAACACCTACCAAATATAGTCCGCCCGCAGCAAAGGTTGGCGCCGCAATCGTGCGGTCACGAGTATCCAGTACCTCTTTAAACCAATCCACACTTTCGCGCCCCGTACCCACGTAAACGAGACTACCCACAATATTGCGAACCATGTGATGTAAAAAAGCGTTTGCTCTTAATCGAATCCCAATCATTCGCCCCACTCGCTCGATGTGCACTTCATGCATAACGCGCACAGGACTCTTGGCTTGACATTCGGCGGCTCTAAAACTTGAAAAGTCATGTTCACCAATCAAGTAATCTGCTGCCGTCTGCATTAACTTTTCATCAAGCGGTCGAAATTGCCAACCAACCTTCCCTTCCATCAAAGGACTGCGAATCGGCGCATTCAAAATCCAATACTCGTAAATTCTCTCTGTTGCACTAAAGCGTGACGAAAAATCATCAGGAACCCAACGCGCCCACTTAACAGCAACCGTAGGAGGTAGGAAGGTATTAACACCTCTCACCCAAGCTGTTAACGGACGATTCACGGGAGGCTCAAAATCAACAATTTGATGCGTTGCATGAACACCTGTATCGGTTCTCCCTGCACAAATCGTAGAAATTGGAGAAACGGCAAAGCGGCTTAACGCCGCTTCAAGTGTGGTCTGTACGGTTGGCACCTGCGGTTGGGTTTGCCAACCGCAAAATGCTTCACCGTTATATTCAATGCCTAAAGCAACACGCATCGTTGTTACTTTCGTACTTGCTTCATCAAGACTTCAGCAACAGCCTTTTCTTCAGGCGTACCGTTTTTGATCACCTGTTGCAAAAGCTCAAAAGCCTCTCTCGTTGCTTCGATCGCAATAAAGGATCGAGCCATGTCCAAAGAGTCTTTCATGCTTTGGCCCGCAGTTGCAGAGTTATTTTGAACGCTTGCAGGAGCCGGCTCTTCAACATCAGCTTCTCCCACCAAGTCGAAGATATTAGAAGCATCCTTCGGATGTTCCGTGCTAACCGTGGCTTGCACGGGTTCAACCACTTCAACAAGTTTGACCTCTTCACGATGAACCACGGTTTGTGGCGTGACTTCCTCAAGGGTTTGTCCCTTAAACTCTTGAGTCATCGATTGTTGCACGGGTTCACTTACAGGTTGATGCACTGTTTGAGCCGTCGGTTGTTGAGTAGCAGATGCAGCCGGTTCTTGGCGCACTTGCGGCGTCTTCTTTTCCAAGAAGGACTTAAAGCTATTCAAATTCACTCGACCACCCTTTTTGGTGTTCCAATAAAGGAAACCGGCACCACCAAGGAGCGCCAAAATCAAAAGATACCAACCCCAACTTGTCGACTCTTCTTGAACCACTTCCTCTTCTTCGGTCATGATTTCTAAAGTCGGTGCCGGATCTGCAGGTTTAACTTCTTCTGCAGGCGGCAATTGCGTCAAAGGTTCTTGCGGCAACGTCGTTTCTGCTGCAGGCGTCTTAGGATCTGTAAAATGCGGCGTTTCGACAACCGGAATATCACTCTTTACTTCCGGTTGTGCCTTGGGTTCAGGTTGCACAGCAGGTTTGACTTCCTCAACCGGAGCGACTGCGGGTTGTTCAACCTTCGGTTGCGGTTTTACGGCAGGTTTCTTCGGTTGGGTTTTAGCAACTGGTTGTGCGATGGGTTGAGGACGGCTTGCGACCTCTTCGATGGTCAAGCCTTTTTGTACAATCTCTTGAGCAGCTTTGCGATCAATCGACATCACCAAGTCTTTGCTCGGAGCGCTCAATTGTGCGCCGGCCTTTAATTGGCGAACATTTCCTGCAGGGAAAGCCTGAGGATTGTGAACAGCCAATGCAACCAACACTTGGTTGACGCTCGCTTGCGGGTAAAGCTTTTGATAGAGCACACCCAAAGACCACGGCGTATAGCCATGCTCAATCACAATCGGACGGCTCAAGTCATAGTTTTGAGCTTGCATGCGCTCCAAAGGCGTTTGAGTCGAAGATACAGCCTTTTTCACGGGCGCTGCTTGCGCAGGCTTTACCGGTTCAGCTTGCTTGATAATCGCTGCCACAGAAGGTTCCGGTTGAGCAATGGGCTCAGCCTTCACTTGAACGGCGACCGGCTCGACGGTTCCCGTAGCGCCCAAGTGAATGTTGTATTGACGAACCGTTTTTTGTCCGCCTTCATTTAATTCAACCAACAACGGGAAGGCGCGTTCTTGGGCGGGAGAATGAGCCGAAATTCTTAACGTCAACGGATTTTTGTTAATCAACGCCAAAGACAAACCCTTAGCGCTTTCAGGCATCACCATCTTGTACTGACGATAAACTTCTTCCGGTGCCAAACGTGCGGTCAGAGATGTACCGTTCGGAGCAACATCGTGAACTAAAAACGTGGCTTGAAAATTCTGATGAGCTTGGCTTTGAACGGTTAACTGACCGAGATAAGCCGCTTCAGCAGAAACGGCAAAAGATAACATCAAGCTCAAAGCTAAGGCGGATTTTTGGAATTTTTTCATGTCGATGACGCCCAAGAAAAATTGGATACAATATCTTGACTATTTTAGAATTAAACTTCAATGATTTGGGAACTTTGCAACAGCTTTTTACAGCATAACGTTGAATTTTTCAGACACATGACAAAATTCCCAAACTTTTGAATTGAAATTTGCGAGGAAATTACTATGACTGTTGATCGAGAATGGCTCATTGCTACGTTAAGCGACACCTTAGAGTGTCTTCAAGATTGCGTTGATCGACTTGAAGACGAACGTCACGATCCTGAAGATGTTTTGATGGAAGATGTTGCTAATGTTTACGCCAAGCTCAACTACGCAGTCAATACCGCTGAGTTGGGGCCGTCTGCCATTGATGAAATGGATCACAATGAACTGATCGCATGGCCTGAGAAAATGCCATTTGACCGCGACTAAATTTTAAAGGGGGTGTTGTTGATAAAGTCGAGAATTCGACTGGTTCAACGCTCCTTTTTTCATTGATGAACTAGAAACCAATAATCGAGTAGGGGGAGATTTTCATCTCGCCCCTCTCACACCGCAATTACAGGC
>DYCH01000002.1 GCA_019418235.1 Sutterella sp. | reverse complement strand
CACCAATATAGAAGACCTGTTCACCCTTAAGGCAGTTAGCTGAACGAACAGTCAACTCCAAGTCGTCAACCGGTCGCATCAAGATCGGATCCAACGGCGGAGGATTGTTCACATCCTCTTCAGGAACAGCCTTGCCCGCTTGTTCAGGCTTGATTGTTCCAAAGACCGTTAATTGATCTTGAAGAATATGCACAGCCTCACGCAAAGCTTCTTCAGGTTCAATAGCGCCATTGGTTTCAATGGTCATCACCAACTTATCCAAGTCAGTGCGTTGACCAACACGAGCAGCACTCACCTCGTAGGCGACACGGCGAATCGGGCTAAAGGAAGCATCCATGATAATGCGACCGATCGTGCTCTTCGAATAATCGTCGCGGAAGGCACGCATGTTGCCCGGCTGGTATCCGCGACCTTTTTCGACTTTAACTTGCATATCAAGCTTGCCGTTGGCCGACAGGTGTGCAATAACATGATCAGGATTGACGATAGTGACATCGTGTGGGAGGTCAAAATCGGCAGCCGTCACAACACCTTCAGAGCTTTTACGCAAGGTCAAAGTGACTTCATCACGACCTTCTAATTTAAAGACGACACCCTTGAGGTTGAGCAAAATATCGACGACATCTTCGAGAACGCCATCAATTTGAGAATATTCATGAACCACGCCAGCAATCTGGACTTCAGTCGGCGCATAACCGATCATACTGGCAAGAAGAATGCGGCGTAAAGCGTTACCTAACGTGTGACCGTAACCGCGCTCAAAAGGCTCAAGAGTGATAATTGCGAGATTAGGATTGTTTTCATCGACCACAGCTTCTACAGTGGTCGGCTTCAACAAAGTGGTATTAACCATGTTGGACTGTCCTTTTCAATACCCTCGGCTCGTTACACCGATAAGGCTGATGGATGGTCTGGGGCGTGAGTACAAATGCGATCGGCGCCCCACAAGGACCGATCGCATCGAAATTGTATCAGGGAAGAGAAGAAAAAGCGCACTACACGATTTCTTCTCTTCAACAACCTGATTAACGAGAATAAAGTTCGACGACCAAGGATTCGTTAATTTCTTGACCGATTTCGTCGCGGGCCGGAACAGCCTTAAACGTACCTTCAAACTTCTTCGCGTCAACAGAAACCCAAGCAGGGAAACCGTTAGAAGCGGCAAGTTCCAAAGCTTCGGTAATACGAGCTTGCTTTTGGGACTTTTCTCGAATGGAGATAACATCACCGGGTTTAACACGGTAAGAAGG
>DYCH01000019.1:17650-19124 GCA_019418235.1 Sutterella sp. | reverse complement strand
AACGATATGTTCAATTGATAGATTTACAAAGTCTTACGACTTTGCTCCTTACATCCCCTGTTTAAAAACAGGGGCTTTACGGAGGTTGCTGTAAATAATCGATAAATTGAAATAGACAATTTCTATTAAAAACTTTAACGCATTTTTTTACAAAAAAGACGATTAAAATACGCCTATTGGTTAAGACTTGTTAAAAAACAAAATGGGAACGAATTTTCAAAACGATGAAGACGATGAGGATGTAGGCTTGCCGGCCTTACCTCACGGTACAAAAAACTACATGACGCCTCAATGTTATCGTCGAATGCTCGATGAGCGTGAGCACTTGGTTAAGGTTGAGCGGCCGGAGATGACCAACATTGTGTCTTGGGCTGCGAGTAACGGTGATCGTAGTGAAAACGGGGATTATCTCTACGGTAAGCGTCGTTTGCGTGAAATTGACCGTCGTATTCGTTTCTTAAATAAACGTATTGACTTGGCTGAAGTTGTTGACCCTTCAACGCGTCCTGAAACCGACCAAATCTTTTTCGGCGCCACGGTGACTTATGAAGATGAAGAGGGTAATGAGCACACCATCCGAATCGTGGGCATTGATGAAGCCGATGCTTCCAAGGGTGACGTGAGCTGGATTAGTCCGATTGCTCGAATTTTCTTAAAAGCTCACGAGGGCGATAGTGTAAAATTGCCGACACCGGGAGGTGTACAACACTTGGAAATTCTCGAAGTTAAATACGTTTGAGAAAAATATTAAAAAAATTTAAAAAAGCCCTTGCAAAGAGAAAAAACCTCATATACAATTCGTTTTCTCTTTCGGGGGTATAGCTCAGTTGGTAGAGCACTTGCATGGCATGCAAGGGGTCAGCGGTTCGAATCCGCTTACCTCCACCACCAAAAGAGATTGTCATAGGTCCCCATCGTCTAGAGGCCTAGGACACGACCCTTTCACGGTCGGTACCGGGGTTCGAATCCCCGTGGGGACGCCATCACTTAGAAGCAGCCGTACGGTTGCTTTTTTGTTATCTGCTGCTTGGAGTGGTATGGATGATGAGGCCATCCTCTGTACTGACGGCCCCATCTTTGAAAAATTAAATCCAGCCTTTCTTTCTAAAGTCTTTGAGAACTTTCACAAACGCTTTCATTTCTTCAGGCGTCCCAATCGTTAAACGGTTGTAGTGTTCAAAGGGTGGAAACGCACGACCGACGAATACGTGAGCCGCGGCCATACGATCTTTATAGACCTGATGATTGCCTTTAATTTGATGGAAAATGAAGTTGGCTTCGCAAGGCATGTATTTGATACCGAGTTCATCGAAGGCATTCATCACAATTTTCTTGGCCGCTTGGTTGCTCAATAACGATAACTCTTGGAAGTTTTTGTCGTCCAAAGATTCAATACCTGCGACAGCACCTGCAAGGTTTGTATTGTCAATGGATTGGTAGTCATCAATGAGGGCTGCGGTTTCTTTTGTTGCAA